>DASSCG010000356.1:0-3240 GCA_035697925.1 Pyrinomonadaceae bacterium | reverse complement strand
GTACGCTGTACAAAAAGTATTTCATTGACCGGCGCCGTTATCTTGAGCGGGTCACTAGTCAATACCTGACATCCACTACCGGAAAGCTCTGCGAGTACGACGATCTGCTGAAACAATATGCAGCTGATTTGAATTGGGATTGGAGACTGCTTGCGTCGCAAGCTTTTCAGGAATCTCGCTTTCGACCAGCGGCACGCTCCTGGGCGGGAGCGACAGGGTTGCTTCAATTGATGCCGGCGACCGCGAGGGAGTTTGGAGTTACCGACGCACTGGATCCATCGGACAACGTTAGAGGGGCAGTGAAGTTTTTGCAGTGGCTGCAGACGTACTGGGCTAAGCGCATACCTGACGAGAACGAGCGGCTTAAGTTTATTCTGGCCTCATACAACACCGGCGCCGGTCATGTCGAAGACGCTCAACGCCTGACGGCGAAATATGGGGGAAACCCGGAAAACTGGGAGGACGTGTCCTACTGGTTATTGCAGAAATCGACCCAACAATATTCTAACGATCCCGTGGTGAAATTTGGTTTCTGCCGCGGGCTCGAACCGGTGAACTACGTGACCTTGATCCTGGAGCGATACGATCACTATAAACAGTTTGTCGTTACTTGACAGCCTAGTCCGCGTAGCGGACGACTGAGTGTAGCCCAGCAGTTCACTGCTGTGGGAGAATCCTAAAAACAATCAGTCCGTAAAAACGGACGGCTGAAATGATCGATTTGATCACCTCAGCCGTCCGTTTCACGGACTCAAAACCTATTCAACGCCACACACAACACTGTCCATCAAGCTTCGATCAACTCCGGTTCCGCGTCTCGTAAAAACTCGTAAGGCTCTACGATCTTGCCGGCAATCGCCGAAGCTGCGACGACGTAAGGCGAGGCGAGATAAAGCTTACCTGGACCGCTGCGGCCGGGAAAGTTTCGGTTTTGCGCACTGACTGTCACTGTTTCTGCATTCGGAGAAGCGCCGGGCCCCGCATTGATGCACGCTCCGCAAGAAGGGTCAATCAATTCGGCTCCCGCCTTCTCAAAGATCTCCAGGTAACCTCGCTCACGCGCATACTGCTTGATCTTCTGCGATCCGAACTGCAAGTAAAGATGTACTCCTGACGCGACTCTCTTGCCTTGAGCCAGAGCGTTTTGCAAGACCTCTGCATACATATCCATATCGGCCATTTTGCCGCCCGTGCACGAGCCGCCATACGCCGCGTCGATCCGAACATCCTCACCCAGTTCATCGATGGGAATACCATTTCGCGGGTCGCCGGGGAGGGCAACCATGGGTCGTATCTCATCCAAATCAATTTCGAAGACAGCAGCGTACTCGGCATCTGGATCACTGTAAGTAAATCCTTGCCTAACTGTTTCACTATCGAGGCCACGAGTCTTGACGATGTATTGCAGCGTCACTTCGTCCGGTTCGATTATTCCGGTAGTGCCTCCTGCTTCCACAGACATGTTTGTCAGCGTGGCTCTTTCGTCCATCGGCCAATGTTTTAGGTCTTCTCCCGCGAATTCTAAAACTTTGCCAATGCCTTTACTCGTCTTCATATATTCACTGGCGAGGATAACCAGCATCACATCTTTCGCAGCTACGTCAGGTCGCTTCTTTCCTTTTAAAACATAACGCACAGTTTCCGGCACGCGAATGCGTATGTCTTTCGTGTACCAGGCGTTGGCCATGTCAGTTGAGCCAACTCCGAAAGCAAAGCAGCCTAAGACGCCCGCCATGCAGGTGTGAGAGTCAGTTCCAATGACGATCTGACCTGGGAGCGCTAAGTCTTCTACGACGGCGTTATGGCAAATTGCTTCCGAACCGCCGTCAGGACTTTCACCATAAAGTCGAATGCCTTGCTGTGCGGTAAACCGTTCCTGAGTGGTCGCCAGACCATCGGCGCGATCGAGCAATCCCAGCTTTCGTTTCTCTTCGGGCATGACGCGACCCAGAAAAGTCAGGTGGTCGCGAAAGGCGTAGACACTTTCTGGTTCAGTCACCCGCGCTTCTTTCCCCAGCGCTTGTTTGAAGAGTGACTCGGCCATCGGAGTTACGTACTCATGCGAGAACCGCACGTCAGCCACCGCGAATAACGCATCACCTGGCTTCACCGCATCGACACCAATTTTTCCCGCGCTCACGAACGCATGGCGCGCGATGATTTTTTCCACCATGGTCATTGGTCGCTTCTGAGTATCGATCCGCGGCGGCAGCACTTGGCCAGCCAAACGCGCCTTGTTGTAGTTGAACAGACCTCCGTGCTCCACGATCTTCTGCGCAATCGGATCGAGTCCCTTGGTAAATTCGGTTAACGGTATCTCTTCTCCGCGACGAATACGTTCGATAAGACTGAAATCCGTGGAGGTCAGCAAACCGATGTTTTGCGAGTTCTGACCGTAAATCTTCTCAATGCTTTTGGCGATAACGAGCTGAATTCCCGCGGCTTTTTCGGCGTAGGGGGCAGTCTCGCGTGAAGAACCACAACCCTTCGACAGTCCCGAAACGACTACGGCAAAGTCGCCATTCTTCACCTCATCTTTTTTGACCGCTCCTTCGCGCATGCCCACGTAGACGTACTGGCCCAAGGTTTCGTCGTAGTAAAAACAAACCCAACCAGGCGTGATTTCATCCGTTGAGATGTTGCTCATCAACGGCAGCTCGTCCTTGGCCAACCGATCCATTAACTCGGCTTCGACACGCTCGCGCTCATCGCCCTGCGCTTCGAGTTGTTGGCGAATAAGTGACGTATCGTCCGTCAAGAACAGGATTCGGCCGTTGAACTGTAATTGGTCGACCTCAGGCATTAATACTCCTCTTAGCTCTTCATTAGTTTGTAGGTAAATCAATTATAACCTTAAGGTCGCGTGATTGCTGAATGGGGACAGCCAAGGGCAGTAGCCCGACTGTTAAGGAGGGCTCCTCAAGCGACCTAAGTTACTGCGTTGACGAGTCAAACATCGACTGAGGACAATTCAACAGCGCCGGAGGTGCGGCAGATGGTAGCCAGGGGTGAAGCACGTAGCGTAGCGGAGTGCGAAACCCCTGGGGCGTTTCCGTAAAGAACAGGAGCCCTGGAGGGCCGACAGAAAGCCAATATCCGTCTACTGTCTGTCGCCCCTTCAGGGCTCAAACCGTATTTGGATCCACGATCCAGGGGCGGCGCTCCAAGCGCTTGCCCCTGGCTACCTTCTGCCGCACCTCCGGCGCTGGTTGGATCTTGACGCGCAGCCCGCCATTCTTG
>DASSCG010000355.1:0-2690 GCA_035697925.1 Pyrinomonadaceae bacterium | reverse complement strand
AGTTGAACCCTCCACTTCTCATATCGGTGTTCGAGGGTAACCCGCGAAGCTGGTGGAAGCATCAGCCTGGGGAGGTCAACGCGCCCGTCGTACGTTTCACGCTCGCTAAACCGACCTATTAACAATTTTCGGCGTAAAGTGACGGTCATCGGTTCCCTGTAGTAGACTATCCCCGTTTCCCTATTACGTTGTCGCGTACGATGGAAATCCCGGAACCTCAAAGAGGTTTTGACGTGTAAATGACCGTGAGGATCACCATGAAATCAAATAATACAAACCGCAATCATGAGCGCGGATTTTCGCTTATCGAATTGATGATCGTGATTGCGATCATAGGAATATTGATCGCTGTTGGTGTGACAGGATGGCGAGCAGCAGTGCGATCCGCCAACGAGGCCGCATCCATCAAGACTCTGAGAACGATCGCAGAGCAGCAGATGCTCTACTACAACGCTCACCAGCGCACGAGCTTTGGCACGTTTGATGAAATGTTGAAAGAGAATCTGCTTGATACGCGCTTTGCCGGCACCACACCAGTGGTCGACGGTTATGTTTACAACATGCGGGTGATTCCGAAATCAACTACCCAGCAGCCGGGATTCGCGGTTAATGCTGATCCGCAAGTTTCAGAAGGCGTGTCGGCGACTGGAAAGAACCACTTCTATATGGATTCAGAAACAAACACCATTCACGTTAACGAAAGTCAACCAGCGACAGCAACCGACCCGCCCATCGGTCAATAACAAAAATCGAATCTTAAAGTTATGTCCGCATCCAGAGAGCGCTTTAAAAGGCGCTCTCTTCATTTGTAGGTTTCAACCAACTGCGAATCTGCGCTTCTTGCATTGATCAAACTTAGATCGTTTCCAATGGAACTGTCTTTGTTGGTGGAGGAAACGCCTCGTCCAGCTCCAGAAAATCCTGCTTTGAAAGTTTCAGATCTAGCGCTCGATGATTGTCTTGAACATGTGCAGGCTTCGCTGCTTTTGGAATCGCAATGACATCATCGTGGCGAAGAACCCAGGCGAGCGCCACTTGTGAAGGCGAAACACCATGCCGGGAAGCGATCTTTTTTAGTGCTGCCTTCTTAAGCAGCCGTCCTTGCTCGATAGGTGAATAGGCCATGATGGGCACGTGACGTTCACGGCACCAGGGCATGAAGTCAAACTCAATTCCGCGACGGGTTAAGTTATAAAGCACCTGATTTGCAGTGACTTCTGAGCCGCCGGACAGCTCTTCAAGTCCTTCCATGTCGGCAACGTCAAAGTTACTAACACCCCAGTACCGGATCTTTCCATCCTGAACCAGCCGTTCGAAGGCAGATAGTGTTCCTTCGAGAGGAAGTTTTTCGCGCCAATGCAATAAGTAAAGGTCGAGCCGGTCTGTTTTGAGCCGGCGAAGACTTCCTTCGCACGCCTTGATCGTACCTCGGTGCGTGGCATTCTGGGGCAGGACCTTGCTCACCAGAAAAACTTCCTCTCGACGTCCCTCGATCGCTTCGGCGATGAGCTCTTCAGAATTTCCATCGCCGTACATTTCAGCGGTGTCGATCAGGGTAATGCCGAGATCGAGTCCCAACCGGAGCGCCGCCAACTCGTGGGCGCGCTCTCGTTTCTTGTCGCCCATGCTCCAGGTGCCTTGACCCAGGGCTGGGACTCGTTGTCCGCTTGGAAGCCTTACTGTTTTCATCAGGTGCACACCTATTTGCTGCTAACTCGCAACACTGCTCAACGACTGTTGTTGCAGAATATCGTGGAGATGTTCGCTAAACTTCACGTTAAAAATGTGAATAGTTAGCGCGGCCCAATACGATTGGCCAAATTCTTTGGGGCAGGCCGCCTTGCGAGAGCGAGTGGCTAGGGGCGTCGAAGGAGTAGTATGCAGTGCAATCTTGAACCGAATTCAAACGTGAAATATTCTTGGGGCAAAGCTGAGGTCTAAGTTCCATGTCTGAGAAGCAAATAATTCGCTGTCCTTCATGCGGTGCTAATAATCGGGTCGATCCCCTCAAGATCGCTCAAGGAAATGAAGCAGTCTGCGCCCGGTGCAAAAAGCTTCTGCCATCAGCAGCGAAGCCGGTTATTGTTACAGACGCCACGTTTGGAATTGAGGTTGAGCGTTCAAGCTTGCCCGTGTTGTTGGATTTGTGGGCGGAGTGGTGTGGTCCTTGTCGAATGATCGCGCCGGCCTTGGAGGAATTGGCGGCCGAGATGGCCGGGCGTGTACGGATTGCGAAATTAAACATCGATGAGAATCAGGCCACGGCAGCGCGATTCAACGTACGCAGTATTCCGACGCTCCTAATCTTCAAATCCGGCCGAGAAGTCGATCGCCTTGTGGGCGCTCTCCCCAAATTAGAAATCAAAAGAAGGCTCGAGCTAGCCATCGGATCAGATGGCCAAAGGCAGACGGCGGGAAGCTGAAACTTTATGCGTCGCGGAAAGACTGCTGACCGATTTCGTCGTGCTCCAATCCCTTAGCTGTCACAAACGTTTCAAGAATTCCTGTCCCTGGTATTAGCTGGTTCCAATTCTTTGTGCTCAACGCCACTTGAGCAAGCGCAGCCGTTGGCATGTGCTGTTCCTTGCCAAGCAATAAAGTCAGCAGTTCCTCCATACCCGGATTGTGTCCAACGATTAGAAGGCATCGCCGCTCATCCTCAACCCCGGAAATGACCTCAAGCAACTGCG
>DASSCG010000354.1:0-24892 GCA_035697925.1 Pyrinomonadaceae bacterium | reverse complement strand
TGGAGGCAAACTACACTCTTAACCGGGGCATTCACTTGTGGCGGGAATTTAATGCAAATGCTCCCGTGCTTCCGCTGGGCTTTAAGAATTTTTCGGATTATCTGGCGTCGCGTGACTTTCCTAATTTCCGCCGCGGGCCTGGGACGGATCGCCCAATCTACAATGCGTCGACGGCAGGTGAACTCGTGAGGTTTGTATTCACCTCGCCGGACACTTCGAATCCGAATCTGGTTGGTCACCGGAATGAATTCGGGATTCCCGTTTCACTGATCAATTTGAATAGTTTAACGTCAACGACCTCGATCGAAGTTGCCCTGGCAGCTGTAAATGATCTTAGGCCTGATCCTACGCGCGCCGAGGTCGAACAATTAATTTCGGTGGGCAACAGTTTTTATCAGGGTCTCACGATTGAGCTTCGCAAGACGTTTACGCAGGGACCGCGTGGACTCGGCTTCTCATTTCGAACCGCCTATACACTGTCTAATCTAATCGACGATGGAGTCGTCAATACTTCCGACGCGCTTACGCCCGGAGACTTTCGACGCGAACGCGCGCGAAGTCTACTCGATCGGAAGCACAGGTTTGTCTTCTCGGGATCATTCAACCTGCCGGCGTTTCTGGGCAAGCTGAGCCTTTCACCAGCCCTCCGTCTGGCATCGGGGGCGCCATTCAATATTTCGCTCGGCGGCGTCGATCGTAACCTCGATGACGTCGGGAATGATCGACCTAACTTCTATGGAGACACTGCGCTGTTGCGTTGGAGAGGACCCAACGACCCAATTGATCCGGCTATCGTCAGTCTGTTTGCCCTGCCAACTATTGGACAGTCAGGGAATCTTCCACGCAACGCCGGAAGCGGACCGGGCTTTTTTATCTTCGACCTCAGCGTGACGCGCGAATTTCACTTCACCGAAAGGATCCGGTTAAGACCGGTCATAGAGTTCGACAATGTTCTAAATAAAACTGGTTTCAGTTTCGGTGCGGAGTTTATTAACTTCAGCGCGCTGGCCCTATCAGCGAGCGCTGAACAGCGGAAGTCGTTTCTGAATTCTTTTCTAGTTACGTCGCGAACACTTCGTCCGCGGCAGATTCGCGTGGGAATAAGAATGGACTTCTAAGCTGAGCTGGCGTGAGTGTTCTTGAACGGCGGGTAGAGTAAGTTAAGCCGTAGCAATCTCATCGTCTTTCGACAGAAGTCTCAGTTGAAACTTGTACCGATTCTCTTTTTGAGGGTCCAACACGCTGGTCCACAGAACTGTCCTTCTGTGAACTAACTGCCCTCTGGCAGCGTGCACGCGAGCGTTGAATTCTCCGGGTCATCCATCTAGCCATTTCATTCACCTTCCAATTGTACCTATCAACCATACGAGGCCTTCGGGAATTTGGTTTTAGGCTTTTATTCGAATCCCCCAACATTCGCTTCGCAGCTTGCGTGCCGCATATCCGAGTAACATCTGGGAGCAGAGCATGACCCAGACAGAGATAAGCGCAGCCTGTAAATTCTCCATTTAGCGCTGCTTTTTGCCCTCAAAGCCTTCCTCCAACGATGTGTTTTTTACATGGTCAAATAGCGCCTTTCTACAGCCCAAGCCGCAGAACTTTCCCGACATACGATATGGTGAGCCTTGGATTCCAAAAGGATGCCCGGAGCGGTACGAATCTCCTGTGATAAACTCCGCCAGAACCCGGGGCGCCCCCAGAAGCACCATCCGGAATTCCCGAACTTCAGACCCAACTATGGTCAACTCCCAATCCGAGTCAGAGCATGTAAGTGACGTCGACACGGCTATCCTCGATGCCGAGTTATTCCTTAAATACAAAGCGCCGGACAAGGCTATAGAGCGACTCCGCACTGCGCTTGAACGTAATCCGCGGTCCATTCCGTTGCGCGAACGGCTGCGAGAAATTTCAATCACCGCGAAACAGACTGCCGAGGCGGCACGCCAGTGTCTCGGGCTCGCCAGCATTTACATTGAACGAGAAGACTTCAACACGGCCCACGAGCGACTGCTTGAGGCTAAGCAAATCGATCCGCGCATAAATATTGCGGGTGGTCTGGAAGCTATTCGCCGTGCGCGACGACCTGATCTGAGCCCTGCTGCAACGCCGGCCGAGCCGACAGTCGCTCGAACATACGCAACGTTGGCCGGCGATTTGGCCTCAATAAGTGTCTTCGATGCTGTGCAGGTTCTGGAGAACGCTAAGTTGACGGGTGAGCTGGTGCTCAAAGGGGATTCAAAAACGGGTCGGGTATTTTTTAATGAGGGACGAATTGTCGATGCCGAATCGGCTGGAGAAAAGGGCGAGGCAGGTTTTCGTCGTATTGTTGAAATAACTAACGGCAGTTTTGAATTTCAAAAGTCTGCAGATACATTTCCAATTACCATCCAATCGCTGAGCAATACCAACCTCATCCTCGACACGTTACGAGTAATGGATGAATCAGCGTTGGAAGGTCAGGCCTAATCTACGAGTACGCGCGTTGTCAGGGCTTCAGCCCTTTCAATGGCTGACAGCAGGCGAATAAACTGCGAGTAGTTCTTGCTGCGGGCGGTAAGCCGTGTGATTTCCAGCTGGTTTACGTCATTCCTGAGGACGTGGTCGAGAAAGTCGTAATAGTCGGCCGTCGCGGCAAAGGGAAGTTCGCGAGTGTAGGTTGTTTGCTCATTATCTTCTGATCGGAATCCCGCCAGCAGATCGAAAATATTATCCGTCGTTATTCCACGCGCCTCCCTACTCAGACGAATTGGAAGCCTGAGTTCATAGAAACGCAGTCCTTCCGTTGTAGTGACTCGACGCAGTTCTTTGGTTGCTTCGCCGTCAAATGGTGACTCCGGATCAATGAGAATCCGAAGCAATCGCGGCTGGTCCTCCTTGTCGACAGTGTCGATACATAGTTGCACTCGATCCGCCAGGAATTTTTCAAACTGTGCTTCGATGGGATAGGTGATACGGCCAAGGCATCCTACCGCCTCGCCTTCACCAGCGGCAGCAACTGGCAAACATGAAGGGCAATTTGGACACACCACAGTCTCAGCCTGCATAAGCTCGACTTCATCGCTGGCATTTTCTACCCAACGGAGCTTGTCATCCGAAGGCGCACTGTTGTCTCCAGTAGTCAGTAGAGTATGCAGATTACTCAAGCGCCCCCAATCGCGAAGGTGCTTCTCGGAATAGCGCGCGCGCAGAACGCAAGGATATTGAACAGCAAATTCAAGTGACATGTCCGGCAAGTTTAGCAGAAGGCGTCAGTGGTCAGTAGTCAGTGGTCAGTGGTCAGTGGTTTCGGGATGCCTCGCTTTGCATGTGTATACCATTACAAAGTTCAAAGCACTGACTACTGACCACTGACCTGGGTTGTGATAAGCTTAATTCCTCTTAAGCGCTTCTTTTCAGCACACCTGTGCGTAGCTATTCCCGAGCACTGGAGAGTTCCTGTCATGGCGATTAGTCACGATTTGTTGGAGATACTCGCCTGTCCCGCATGCAAGGCGAAAGTCGAATTGAAACCTGATGGCAGCGCACTGAAATGCGTGGAATGTAAGCGAGTATATCCCATCCGCGACGACATTCCTGTGATGCTTATCGACGAAGCGACAATAGAAGACGACAAACCGGCGCCTAAATGAAGAGTCTGCGAGAAATAGTTGAAGCCTCTCCACAAATGCGGTCCGTAGCGATGCATACATTGCGCGCCGAAGACTCAGCTCAGCCATTAGGTCCTGCCCTTTGGGATTGGCAAAGCGTACGGAGCGTTCTCGTAGTACGGCTTCGCTCGATTGGCGACACGGTCTTAGCGACACCTTCTCTCTTCGCGTTAAAGCGCTTTCTGCCGAATGCACGGGTCGATATTCTTCTTGAGGACTGGGTTGCACCCGTACTCGAAGGGTTCGAATACATTGATAACATCATCACACTGAAACGCGGCAGCACCACTGGGCGCGCAGCCGTTGCGCGCCAATTAAGAGCTGCCAGATATGATGTCGCGTACAACCTTCACGGCGGAACCACATCAACGTTACTTACTCGAGCATCCGGAGCGACACATCGGGTTGGCTATTCAACCTATCAATATGGGCGATTGCACAATCACCTTTCGCCTCCTTCGTCGGTGCTGTGGGATCGAGAAAAGACACATTCAGTTGAACAACAACTTGCGTTGCTCGGCTGGACAGGTGTGCCGGTCACGGATCGACCTGCGACTCGTCTGGCAGTCACGGATCAGGCTGCGGCCAAAATATCGGCGAGGTTGGAGGCTGCTGGTTTTGACAAATCCTCAAAGCCTTTGGCAGTAATTCATCCGGCGGCTGCGTTCGATACAAAGCAATGGGCCACAGACAAATTTGCGAGAGTAGCTGAACATCTCGAATCTCGAGGACTGTCAGTAGTTGCGATCACAGCGCAATCAGAATCTCATCTCGCTGAGAGATTGAGAGAACAAACACCTGCGCCGCTATTAACCTTTACCGACCTCTCATTGCCGGAGGTAACCGCACTTCTTTCTCAGGCCCGGCTCTTCGTCGGCAACGACAGCGGAATTGCGCATATTGCTGCCGCGGTTGCTACCCCCTCAGTCGTCATCTTCGGGTCGTCAAACACTGCTCATTGGAGGCCTTGGGCCAAAGCTCCAGCGGAGATTGTGATTGAAGAGATGGAGTGTCAACCCTGCCATGGTTATTTCTGTGAAAAGTTTGAACAACCGGAATGTATTAGGCGAGTCCCGGTTGATCGAGTTGTGGCTGCTGTTGCGAGAGTTCTGAATGAGAGGAATAGGCATATTTAGTAGACCCGGGCGTTGTAGCGCGGAAGTTTGACAGGCATGGACCACTTTTCTCGGGAACAAATTCAAGGGCTGACTCGAGCGTTCCGCGACCGAAAGATCGTTGTCCTCGGCGACGTCATGTTGGATGAATTTGTTTGGGGTGATGTGTCCCGCATTTCTCCCGAAGCGCCGGTACCGGTGGTGGAAATCCGGCGCGAATCGGTTCATCTCGGAGGTGCTGCCAATGTACTCGCGAACCTCGTTGCCCTGGGAGCACAGGCTTGCGTAGTTGGCGTAGTGGGAAAAGACACGGCTGGCGAACGTCTGCGCGCGAGTTTGCGCAACGCCAGCCCCTTGCAGTCAGACGAACGCATTGTGATTGACGAAAGCAGACCTTCCACCGTCAAAACCCGAATCATCGCGCATAGTCAGTTAGTGGTCCGCGCTGACCGGGAGTTACGAAGTGCAGTAAATGGAAGGACAGAGGAACGAATCATCAGCATCTTGAAGGAGGCTCTGAAGGATGCGGACGCTTTCGTAGTCTCGGACTATGACAAGGGAGTGGTAACTCCCCGAATCCTCACTGAAGTATTGCCCCTGGCTTACAACCGAATTCCCGTTCTTATAGATCCAAAGATTCGCAATCTCGCGTCGTACCGACCGGCAACTCTGGTGACGCCAAATCACCACGAAGCACTCCGGATGACTGGCTTGGAGGAAGACTCAGATTCGGGACTCCATCGGGCTGCCCAACTCCTCCGAGAGAAACTCAATTGTGACGCTGTTCTAATTACCCGAGGGCCAGACGGCATGATGCTGTTAGAAGGTAACGGCCAACCAGTTTTTGTCGAAACGGCGGCACGCGAGGTTTATGATGTGACTGGTGCCGGCGATACGGTGATCGCGACTCTGGCCGCAGCCATGGCGGCTGGAGCGACTATGCTTCAGGCAGCGAACCTCGCAAACCATGCTGCTGGTATTGTCGTCGGCAAAGTTGGCACGGCTACGGCAAGTTCCGAGGAGTTGATCTCCTCGTTCAAATGATTGGCAAGAACCTAAGCAACTATCGCATCCTGGAAAAGCTCGGGGCTGGCGGGCAAGGCACGGTCTACAAAGCCACCGATACCAAGCTCGGGCGCACGGTTGTAATTAAAGTTCTGCCAACCGAACTCACCGCCAAAGAAGCAAACCTCAAGCGCTTCGAACGCGAAGCCCGGCTCGCCTCGTCCCTTGATCACCCAAACATCTGCACTATTTTCGATCTTGATGAAGCCGAGGGACTACATTTCATCGCGATGCAACACATCGAGGGCCGGAACGTGCGGCAATTGGTAGGAGGTCATCCACTGGAATTGAAGAGCGCATTGCTGATCGCCCTTCAAGTAACTGATGCTCTGGCCGCAGCCCATGCTCGCGGCATCATTCATCGTGATATCAAATCGGGGAACGTGATGGTGTCGCCCGGAGGTCAGGTCAAGATCCTGGATTTTGGCCTCGCGAAATTGCTTGATGATACAGAGGCGGCCGCCACCGGCATCCACCGCACCGAACTAACCGAGGTCGGTGTGCCTTATGGGACGGCGACTTATGCGGCGCCCGAGCAAGCGCGTGGCGATCGCGTTGATAAGCGTGCTGATATTTTTTCGACCGGTGTCCTTCTTTATGAGATGTTGACCGGCACTTGGCCCTTCCGTGGTAAGACTACGATTGATGTGCGTCATGCAGTCTTACACGATGCGCCTCAGCCAGTCGCTGAAATGCGGAGCGAACCCATTCCCCCGCGTCTTCAACAGATTCTGGACCGTGCTATGGCCAAAAAGCCAAGAGATCGGTATCAGAAAATGGAAGAAATGCGCGACGATCTGCGAACGGTATTGCAGGACCTTTCTCTTTCCGAATCAGCCGGTCAGCCGTTCGTCACTGTCACGCCCGAGCCTCCGCGTTACCTGGGAGGAACAAGTCCCGTATCACGAGCCATGCGGTGGTTTAAATCGATCACTAAGTCTGATATTCAAACTACCGCTCCCACACTACTTACTCCAAAGCCCGGAGTACATGAAACACCGTCGACCACTCAGACTGATCAGGAAAAGCAGAGTCTTGCAATCCTGCCTTTTAGAAATCTAAGTAACGACACTGCGTCGAGTTTTTATGAGTTCTCTTTGGCTGATGCGGTCATCACCGAGTTGGCGAGAGTGCGATCGCTGGTCGTGCGACCTTCATCTGTCATTTCAAGGTACCAGGGCCAACAAATCGATCCGCGTGAGGTGGGACGAGAGCTAAACGTTAACGCAGTTCTCGCCGCTGGATTCATACATGCGGGTGAGCGATTTCGAGTAACCGCGCAATTGCTTAATGTCGCTTCGGGGGAGATCCTCTGGAGCGATCGCATCGACACCTCAGCGTCAGATATCATCGCGGTCCAGGATACTATCGCTCAACGTATCGTTGAGGGCTTGCGGCTCGAGCTTAGCCACGCTGAGCAAGCTGGCATCGCGAAACCATCTACCCAAAACGCAGCAGCGTACGAACAGTATTTGCGCGGTCGCGACCTCTTTGCCCGTTTTATTTTCCGCACAGTTGCTCCCGAGGATTGCAATGCTGCCATCGAACACTTCCAGCGAGCTGTTGAGCTCGACCCAAATTTTGCTCTGGCTCACGACGGTTTGGGTGCTTCTTACGTCAATCGCGTTTTTAAGGGGTTGGGTGGCGCAGAGGACTTCGAACGGGCGGAAGCTGCCTTCGGCAGGGCGTTGTCGATCGATCCGCATCTGATCGAGGCGAGGATGCTGATGGTCTTTGTCTACATGTGGCGTGGACAAAAACAAAAAGCCCGGGAAGAGGTGGCCCGGGCGCGGAAAGAAGCACCTGATGAAGCAGTGGTGCATTTTGTCAAAGCGACTTTGCACCGGCTTGATGGCGAATACGGACGCGCGCTCCGCAGCTATGACCGGCTGGTGCGACTAGATCCGGCGGCACACGTCGTGGCGAGTTATAACCGAGCCATCGTTCACATGTATATGGGACACTTCGATGAGACCATGCGCCAACTGGACAATGCCGGCGAGCAGGATAATCCACTAGTCGCGACATTCAGGGCACTGGCGTTGTATTACACCGGCCATACCGACGATGCCGCCGAACTAATGCAGCAGGTAATTAGCCGCCGGCCAAATATGCATGGGGTGCGACCCTTTCTGGCTATGTTTTTGAGTGCCCAGGGAAAACACCAAGAGGCGCGCGCGCAATTAAGCGATGCGGTCATTCGCAATGCAGAGGTCGATCCGGACATTGCATATTCGGTTGCGTCAGTCTATGCCGTTGAAGACATGCGGGATGAAGCTTTCGAATGGCTGGAACGTTCCATCTCTCTCGGTAACGAGAACCGTCCATGTTTCGAGAACGATCCAAATTGGAGCTCCCTTCGCGACCACCCAAGGTTCCAGGAGCTAATGGCCCGAGTCAGGCTAATGCATGAAGCTCAACATTCCCAATCTTCTCTGAAGCAATCCTAATCAAACTACAGCTAATTAAAATGATCAATCAGACGTATTTAGCGAAGATACTCAGTCTCAATCTTTTCCTGACGTCTACTTTTGCCGTCGTCCCTGCGCGTTATGGCCGGCAACAACCGCAACGCGATCGAAGGGTGTTGGTTTCGCCGACTAACACGCCTACGCCTCTTCCCTCACCTACTCCTGTCGTCAGTCCGACTCCTCTTGTGAGTCCTGACGAAGCGCCGGTGACGATTCAACCGGTGCGAAATGGCGCCAGAACCATTGGCGAATTACAGGCTCGCATTTCTGAAGTCTTGGCCAGACCGGAATTAGCGCCCGCTATGGTGGGAATAAAAGTTACTTCGTTGGGAAGTGGAAAGGTTCTGTTCGAAGAAAACGCCGGCAAGCTGCTTCGACCTGCGTCGAACATGAAACTTTACACTGTCGCTGCGGCGCTTGATCGGCTTTCTCCTGACTACAAATTTGTCACTTCTGTGTACGCCACGTCTCGGCCTGACTCCGCAGGGATTCTTCGTAGTGACCTGACTGTTTATGGGCGAGGCGATCCATCAATCGCGGCCCGGTTCAACAGTGGCGACTACTTCAAAGGCATTAACGAACTGGCTGCACAAATCGCAGCGACCGGAGTGAAGCGAGTCGAGGGCGACCTCGTCGGGGACGAGACCTATTTTATTGGACCGCAGTATGGTTCAGGTTGGAACTGGGAGGATTTGCAATGGTGGTATGGCGCTGAAGTCAGTGCGCTGACTATCAACGACAATGCGCTGGATTTGTCTGTTAAGCCCGGCTCTGCCGTGGGCGTACCTGCTGTAATCACAACCGGCCCGCCCGATCCACTGTTGGCTATTGTCAATCGCGTAACTACGGGGGCCAGAGGAAGTAGACGAGAGTTAACTCTCCATCGCAGCCTGGGCGCGGATTCGCTCGAGATCCACGGAACTATTCCAATTGATGACCGCGGTTACTCAGCAGGAATCGGCATCTCACATCCCGGACTCTTGTTCGTTTATCTATTGCGCTCTTCACTGGCCCAACGTGGAATTACCTTTACCGGTAAATCACGAACCGTTCCAGCGCGCGCTTACACGAACGGCTTTCAGCTATCAAGACCTACTGGCGGAATTGAAATCGCCAGCATGCAATCACCACCGCTAAGCCTGATTGCCGCTCAAACGCTGAAACCCAGCCAGAATCTATACACTGAATTAATTCTTAGAACTTTGGGGAAAGTTGTACCCCCTCCACCTGGGTTGCCGATAGTTAACCGGACCAGCGAGGAAGCAGGACTCGAGATCGTCAAAACCTTTCTTAAGGAGGCTGGAGTCAATACAAGTGGGTTAGCGTTAACTGATGGATCAGGACTTTCGCGAAATGACATGATTACGGCTGAAGCGTCTGTTCAGTTGCTGACGTACATGAGCCGGCATCGTTATGGGGAGGTCTTTCGCGAGGCGTTGCCGATTGCCGGAATTGACGGCACTCTAAGAAACAGAATGAGGGGCACGCCTGCTGAGAATAATGTACGCGCCAAAACCGGCTCACTTAGTTCAGCTGCGAGTCTGTCAGGCTTTCTAACAACCGCAGCCGGTGAAAACCTGGCGTTTTCTATTATGGTGAATAATTATCCAGTGGACACTGATGTTAGGTCGATCTGCATTGATCCTATAGCAGTTTTGTTATCCTCTTTTTCCGGAAAATCCTAAACCACAAATGGCAATCCGTTTCATTAAGTTTCACGGCTTTGGTAATGACTATATCGTTATAGAGTCGGATGAACTTAAAGACCTTACCGACTGGGGCGACTTTGCTCGACGTATCTGCAACCGGCATTACGGAGCCGGCGCCGATGGTATCGCCGTGGTTGGTAAAGACACGCCTGCAGAGGCAGACTTTCTAGTACGGATCTTCAATCCGGATGGCAGCGAAGCTGGTCTCTCGGGAAATGGCACGCGCTGCGCCGCCGCCTACGTTCACTATAAAAAACTCTGGAGTGGCGAAGAACTTCGCTTGAGTACTCGTTCGGGGATTAAGCGTTATTTCTTAGTCCGGAATTCCGAGCCCGGCAAGTATCTGTTCGATTCGGAGCTGGGCCAACCAGGGTTAGCCAGTGATGTCATCCCAATGGTTACCGACCGACCATTGGAGAAAGTGATCGACTACCCTCTCGCCGTGAATGGAGATCTGCTTGACGTAACAGCTCTCCAAATGGGAAATCCAAATTGCTGTATTTTTGTTGACAGCTTCGAGTCGCTCGACTGGCGAGGCTTAGGAAAGAAAATAGAAAACCATAAACAGTTTCCCGATCGTACGAACGTTGTGTTTATTCGCGTGAAAGATCGACACACAATAGAACTTCGCATTTGGGAGCGGGGCGTGGGAGAAACTACCGCCTCAGGCACGTGTTCATGTGCAGCTGCTGTAGCGTCGATGGTTGGCGGAAAAACGGAGCGCTCCATAGATGTGCAAATGGTAGGCGGCACCGCGAAAATTCAATGGCGTGAGGACGGAGAAGTGGTAATCAATGCGCCCGCAGAGTTGGTCTATGAAGGCGCATGGCTGGCATCTGTGGTAACTTAACAACCGGTATTCTTGGGCTTGATTGCGCTTAAGCTGCTATCTGCCGAACCATTTCGATTCGGCCCACATTTTGATACTCTCTGGCGAGTTCGCAGTAAACTTAGAACAAAAAGAATTGCCCCATGCTCTCCGCCTTCCCGACAAATAGAAGCTACGCTTGTCTCCTGATCCTTTGGATTGGTCTGTCATCCGCGGGTTGTGGAAGCAATGTCGTTAAACAAACCGAGGCGGAACCTCGCTTGGCGGCGAATGAGCAGGTTCCCCCTACCTCACTTCCCATGTGGCTCGGCACTCCGGCTCGTAACTTTTATGGGTCGGGCCCGTGGCCGGATCGCCCACCGGCGGTAATTTGGGAGTTTGAAACGGAGCTGATTTCAGGCCGTTTGCATAAAGAGGGTTGGGGAGGATCAAGTTGGCCCGGACAACCATCCGTTTCGGGTCAACGCGTTTTCTTTGGTTCCGCGGATGGTTATGTCTATTGCCTGGATAACCAGGATGGCCGCCTCCTCTGGAGTTTTAAAGCCGCCGACAGCTTGAAAACAACACCAACAATTGCCGGGAATCGCCTGATTGCCAGTGGTCTCGATCATTACATCTATTGCCTGGATGTAAACGATGGTTCACTCATTTGGAAGTATAAGACTGGGTTTGAAGTAGACAGCTCGCCAGCCATAATTGATGGGCGGATATACTTTGGCGGCGAAGACGGTTATTTCTATTGTCTCAAGCTCGAGGATGGCACTCTCGAATACAAGACCGCGCGTTTGGGTTCGATGGAGGGAAGCTTTTCCGTGGTCGCGGGCCGTGTCTACATCGGTACAGAGCAAGGAGATTTGTATTGTCTCGCTCTAACTGATGGGTCGGTTCTGTGGAAAGCCACTATAGGAGCTGATTCAAATTCGACCCCCGCAGTGGCAAATGGATTTGTGTATACCGCCGCCGAAGACGGGTATGTCTACTGTTTTAGCCAGGCGGACGGCCAGTTATCTTGGAAGTTCAAGGCAGACGGTGGACTAAGTAGAATCTATAAGGAACGCAGCGGTTTTTGGGCAAGTCCCATTGTCAAAGGTAGTCGAGTTTACATCGGATCGAATAATGGCTTGCTTTATTGCTTGTCCTCTGAAAAAGGTGAGGTTATCTGGCAGCACCAGGTCCGGGGTCCGATCTGGGGCACATCGCCCGTAGTCGATGGCCGCGTCGTGTTTGGTGATAAGGCAGGGTGGCTATACATGCTTTCCGCGGAGGATGGTCAACGACTTTGGGAACTTAAGATTGGCGAAAACGTCAACGCAACTCCGGCAATTCTGGGTGGCCGCATTTATATTGGGGCATTTAACGGAAAGCTTTTCTGTCTGGGCTGAGAGCTTAATGGGTCATTTTCCCTGGAATGCTGATTTATCTAGTCGACAACACGATCGATGGCCGCGGCGAGAGCCCGAGGGAGTTACGGGCGGTCCTCGGCCGATTACGCCCTGAGGCGGAGATCTTAACCGAACCTTTCCGCGAGGTTTCGCTGGAAAGGGTCCGCCGGCTCAATCCGTCACATATCATCCTTAGCGGCCAGAGCAACCCTTGGGCAGATTATTCCTCGGAATCACTAGTTGGAGTGTTTGAGGTTATCCATAAAGCCTCGCAACCAATGCTAGGCGTTTGTGGGGGTCACCAACAGATTGCTCTCTCTTATGGAGCCCCAATCGACTTAATGGAGCGTTTAGGGCCTGGCAAGGGCTATGAGGGCGCCAAAAGGGAGCGAGGTTATTTCGAGGTCGAAACTAACGGCAATGGAATTTTCAAGGACTTGCCGAATAGGATTACCGTCTGGCACTCGCATTGTGACGAGGTGAAGGAAATTCCGGATGGGTTCAAATGCACTGCCTCTAACGAAGTTTGTAAAATCCAGGCGATGCAGCACAAAAACCGCCCATTGTTTGGAGTTCAGTTTCATCCCGAACTTTTTAACGAAGAATTCCCCGCCGGCAAGAGCGTAATCGAAAATTTCCTGGCTCTATGAGCTTCCTCGTTTTTGGAAGCCCAGCGATCGGCTTCCAGGAACCAGGCTTCCAGCTTTCCAGTGCGTTCCCGGCTCGTCACGGACCCAAATTTCGATACGATTTAGAGCCCCGGGGCGATCACTTTTTTCTATTTTTAACTTCAACTATTTCTTAACTTACCACCCGCCAGCTATCGAATCTTCTGTTCCGGCCAAGCCTCAGCTAGACGCTCCAACCCTGGTATGCTAGCCTCATTCTGCTTGTTATAGCCTCACTGGTTTCTTTCAGCGCCTGCATCAAGGATGCAAGCCCCCAACTTCGGCTGACATGTCTTGTAAGACTCCTAGAGCCGAAGGTCGAGTAATAGGAAAGAACGGACTCGCGCGGCGCGCTGAAAGGTAGGTAATCAACTTCGGTAGGAGACCCGATTATATGAAATCCCTCTTTGGCGGAAGCGCTATCGCAGCCGCCGCGCTCCTTTCAGCTTTACTCCTCGTTGCGGCTACGCCATCGGTTGCAGAAACCGCGGTTCAACCACAACAATCACTTCAACAACCCACAACAGCCAAAACCCAAGTTCCAGGCGACTCAGCGGGAAAGGTCCTGTCTGAAACGCCTGCCGGCAAAATCGTAGAATCACTACCGGCACAAACCGCCGTTGAGCCGCCGGTCTCGTATATTGCCACCGCTTACAGCCTCAGAGGCCGTACCGCCAGTGGCAAGTTGGTTAGCCAGGGCATCATTGCGGCTGATCCGAGGGTTCTCCCGCTCGGGTCGCGAGTTCACCTTCAGGCAGGGCCTTGGAGCGGTGAGTATCTCGTAGCCGATACGGGAGGCGCGATCAAAGGTCGCAAAATCGACATTTGGACGCCTAGTACGCGCGAGGCCATGAGATTCGGTCGCCGTACAGTTAAACTGACAGTCCTAAGCTACGGTGGAAAGCGCGCCGCAGCAAAGAGGCGAGTACAAGGCTAGTTTTATAACAACGTAATGTTCAGGGCGAGGGAGCAATCCTTCGCCTTTTTTTTGTAATTCTCGTCAAGTCCTGGCGGCTGAGGCCTATGCTAAGATGGCCGTCCCAGTTCCAAATCACATTCCGCGAGGGTTAGCCTAATGCAGGTGTCCCAGCTAAAGAGCGCCGCCAGCAGTGCTCAAGAGATTCCGGTTCCCGAGCCCCTGGTTCAGGTCACGCGTGGAGCCATTACTGAATCCAGGCATAGAGGTCACATTGTGGCAGTAGAGCCTGGCGGGAAGATTGTTGCCCTCCTGGGAGCCCCTGAAACAGTCACATTCCTCCGATCTTCGGCTAAACCACATCAGGCTATACCTTTGATTGCCTCAGGGGCTGCTGACCATTTTGGATTTAACGAGGAAGAGATTGCACTTGCCTGTGGATCCCATAGCGGCGAGGCCATTCATACTGAAGTTGCCGCCTCGATGCTAAGGAAGATTGGATTGGGTCCGGATTCTTTGAAATGCGGCAAACATGAACCTTTCAGCCCGGAAGTGGCGAAAACATTGCGCGCGCGAGGCCAGCAGCCAAATGTCCTCCAGAACAACTGTTCAGGAAAGCATGCTGGCATGTTGGCCGTAGCTTTACATCTGGGCGCACCTACCGAGACATACGACGAGGCAAGCAATCCCGTGCAGTTGGAAATAGCTCGTGTCGTCTCTCAGTTTTCTGAGATTCTTACGGAGGACCTCTCAGTTGGTGTAGATGGATGCGGCGTGCCGGTTTTTGGTGTGACCGTAAAGGCCATGGCTTTGATGTACGCGCGGCTGATTTCGCCTCCTCAAACTTTTGACGGGAAAATTGCGGCAGCTTGCAAAAGGATTGTTTCAGCGATGACCACCTACCCCGAACTCGTTGGTGGCAACTCTGACAGGCTCGACACTGAGATGATGCGCGCCACAGCGGGTAGCTTGGTATCTAAGGTTGGCGCCGAAGGTGTTTACACAGCAGGCGTGTTGCCCTGTAAAGAATGGCCTAATGGGCTAGGGCTTGCTCTCAAAATTGAGGACGGAGATGACCACCGTGCAAGGCCAACCGTCGTCATTGAGTCACTCAATCAGCTTGGCGTGCTCAATGATGAAGCACTTGAGGCGGTTTCAAAATACGCATTTTTCCCAGTGAGAAATCGTAATGGGGAAGTTGTCGGAGAAGTTAGAGCAGAGTTTAAGCTGAATCGCGAAATAAAGTGAGGAACGAATGTCTGTTCCAGAGTCTAAGCAAAATGGCGATCAAGTAAGTCACCCACCGCTCCTGCGCGATGCTAGCGGCCACGTTGACGTAGACTCTGTTCCTGACGTCATCCAGTGGTTTCTCGATTATGACAGTCGTGTGGCAATAATTAAGCACCCGCGGGTTGAAGAGGTCTTTCAATGGAAACAGGAACTAAGCCGCCAGAATAACGAAGAAATATTCGTGTTTAGCCGGGCTGAGGATCGTCTGGCAATTGGGATTATCCAGGCTCTGGGCGAGAACACCACGGAACGCAGTCTTCACTCCTGGATTGGGCAGCTGATCAATGCGCTCGACTCGGCCTCAAAAGCTAACGAAGCCGTTTCGGAGGCATATGGCCTGGACCTCGGAGCTACGACTTCAATTGTTGCCGAGGCCAACAAGATTCCTACTCAGCGCGGACGGAACGACTTTCTGGTCAACTGTTGGGTTGAAACACTGTGCACGGCTGAAGCCCGTGTACTTGGCTGGTTATATAAGGAGTTCTATGGGCGGCCTTACGCCCCTAATGCCTGACATCCTACTTGCAAAAATAAGTTTAAAACTCTAAGCCGCAATGAATAATCAACTACGCGCGCTCTTTCCCATTACGGAGCGCGCTGTTTATTTAAACCACGCTGCAGTTTCACCTCTGCCAACACCAACAGTAGACGCTGTTCAATCACAACTGCGAGATGTAGCTGAAAACGGTTCATCAAACTACCGCAGTTGGGTTGCCGTCAAGGAACGCGCCAGAGGCTTGGCCGCTAAGATGATCGGCGCGCGCCCTGAACAAATTGCATTCATGCGCAACACTTCCGACGGGCTGTCGACAGTAGCCAATGGCCTGAGCTGGTCTTCTGGGGACAACCTGGTCACTTTTCGAAACGAGTTCCCGTCGAATATCTACCCTTGGCTGCGTCTGCGGGACGACCTTGGAGTAGAGGTGCGCATGTGCGGGGAACGAAACGGTCGAATTGATCTCACCGAGCTAATTTCACTGATTGATAGAAGGACGCGTCTGGTAGCGATCAGTCACGTCCAGTACGCCTCGGGGTTTCGCGCCGACCTGGAACGAATCGGACGAGCAGCTCGAGCGCATAACGCTCTTCTTGTTGTGGACGTAATCCAAGCTATGGGAGTTGTTCCCACTGACGTTGAGGCGGAATTGATCGACGTGGCTGCGGCTGCAGGACATAAATGGCTACTTAGTCCAGAGGGTGTCGGTCTTCTCTACCTATCAGACCGCGCTCGGGAACGGATCCAACCGACGCTGGTTGGATGGGTCAGCGTTCCCGATCCCGAGGATTACCAAAACTTCGAACAAGGATGGAATCGTGGCGCGTTAGCTTGGGAGACTGGGACAGGTCCATCAGCATTGATTCATGGATTGGAGGCAAGTCTGAAACTTCTCCTCGAAACGGGGGTGGGCCGGATAAATGACCACCTCGAAAAACTTACGGACTATGTGTGCGAACGTCTTGAAGGTCAAGACTACGAGATTGTCAGTTCTCGTACGGCCTCAGAAAAATCTCACATCCTATGTATCCGCCATAGAGGCGATCTAAGTTCAATGCATCTTTACGGGCATTTGAAAGCCCGCGGAATCATCACCGCTCCCCGGGGTGATCGGTTGCGAGTGTCCCCTCACCTCTACAATACGCTTGACGACATGGACCATCTGATTTCTTCACTTCCTTAAAAAGAGCACCTAGCGAGTGATAATCGAGCGGTGTCCTAATTGCTCTGTATGGAAGATGTACGACAGGGCGATATTCCAGCCCCACTTCCAAACCTACTTCGTTGCGAATTTCCTAAGAAATCAAATAAATAGCCCTAGGGAACGCATGCAGACGAAGTTGGCACGCTCGTTGCCAAAGAGAAAATCAGAACAAAAGGGTAATAAGGGTAAATCGGGTCATGCTCGACGACTGTGGTGAGTGGAAGCTTTGGGGGAGGCATCCTCTCACGATTTGAAAGGCAAGCGGTGGCTCTTTCGGGGGAACGGAGTTAGCGCAGGCAATAGTCGAAGAGCAATAGTTGCTGGGCTGCTGATCGACGTCCTGACGAGGCTTGGGGGAGCCTCCCAGGTAGATCAGCAGCCCGCATTTTATTTGCGGTTCAAGCTCTTTAGAAACCAGAGTTCTACGACCATTCGCGGATTTCAGTCTTATCTTCTCTACCGATCTCCGGGTCCTACCAATTTTGCAGGATCAGTCTGCGGCGTTATGTCATCAATATTAAGCCGGAGCATTCCGCCGGCATCTGAAAATGCTTCCGCATAACGCTGTTGCGCGCGCCTCCTGTTGAATAGGAGTGCGCCGATGAACCCCCCAGCTGCTAAACACAAGAGGAGCGAAAGCCCTGACGCTTTAACGACGGCGAGCAGGACTCCCGCGGTGGTCTGATAGTATTCCCTTTGAGCCTGTTCAAGCAGGTAAGGATTGTCACCTAGCCATTGAACTACTTGTTCATACTCGACCTGGTCAATAAGCGTTTTGGCGGTTTGTTCATCCTCGGCGTTGAAAACGAAAACTGAGTAATTCCCCACGCGGCGGTAAGCCGAAGGAATTGGCTGACCCTGAGTTCGAAACTCTTCAATCTTCGACAAAACACTTCGGTCATTATCTCCTGCCAACTGAGGCGTGTTGTACTCAACGATCAGAAACTGCGCACGGCCGTAATCGGCAGCAACCGCATCCGCATCCCCCTCTGAACTTACCGTCTCGAGGATCGGTTGATTCGGAATGGCAGCTCTTAATGAACGAAAGCCAGCCAAATAGATGACACGACTCTGTGCCTCTTCCCATTGAGGCAGATGCTTTACGAGAACAGGGACATCATCTTCTCCTTTAGCGAGTCGCTCCGAAATGCTCTGCGCTAAAGTTAAGAAGCTGGTTTTGTCTTGAGCAGTGGGATCGACCGCATTGATTCGAACAAAGGTTGGGCCTTTGAAGAAGGCAACGCTTCCTGGCAAAAGGAACGACGCCGTACCTACATCTTTTCTGAGCCTGCCTTCATCAGCTTGCGCCGAATTTCGACTGGCCCTGGCGGCAAGCGTCAAGAGGGAGTACGCGTCTGAATCGCGGGAAAATCGGACAAGCACCACTCGAAGAAGCGAATTGTCAGTAGAACGATAGTCGGCTTCAACGGCGGAATAGTGACGATCGGCTTCCAATGACTGACCGGCTGCCTGCGGACCGAGAAGTCCTTCCTCGGACATCGCGTCGCTGGTTCGAACGCTACCGGCAAGGCGGTACCCACCGATTTCCTTCGGTAGTAACTCAACCAGTTCAGGGGCAGGTGATTTAGCTAAGGCCGAAGAATTACATGCTAGAAACAGGATAACTATGAGTACTAGCTGCTGCTTGTAGGACGAAAAGCGCAAACCATTAACCCCGCTTAGATTCCTAAGTCAGACGGCTTCTGTTAGAACCCGGCACGACTCTGCTTGTTCCAGGAGAACCATCGAATTAGATGTTGCCACACGGACAAGGGTAGTTTAATGCCACCGACGCAGCTCACGCAAAAGCAGCTCAGCGTAGTGTCGAGGTTTACTAATGTTGTGCAACACCGTAGTGCCACCCGTTTCGCTGGCATTGTCGACAATCAAATCGCCAAAGCCGAGGATTCGTTGAGGGATACTCGCAGACACAGTCACGTCCTGGACTTTGCTGAGCGGGATATTCCGGGTCGTACGGGCTATTAGGCCGGTGTCGATTTCGATCTTTGAATCAGTGAGTGTATAGCGAATAAGGTTTCTTCTAATATGGAAATAGGCCGGAATAAGCAACAGGGCCAGAGCGAGAGGAATCGAGATGTACGCAGGCACTTCAATAAGAGCGAGTAGAAACACCAGAACTACCGCGCCGATCACAGCCAGCCCGTACCCAAGCTTAATGAAAATCATCGTCGGCTTGACGGTGAAAATCGTGTGCTCAAGCTCCGCTAATTCGGCTGCCTGTCGCGCCGGAAGGCCGCTTTGGGTACGTGCCAGGCGCGTAGCCTCGGGATCTACTGCCGGGGCGCCGCAGCCCGAGCAAAAACGCACTCCTGGTGCAACGTAAGACCCGCAGTTGGAACAGTGCATCTCCTTCTCCACCTCACTGCTTTGGCGACTCTCCAAACCTGTAGCGCCATCATACCGAAAGAAACTCGGCCTCGAAATACAAAACGAGGCGAAACCATACAAAGGTTCCGCCTCGTTTGGGACCTAACTGGCTGAAAGCCTATTGGCTTACTAGTTGGCGACGGCCGTCCGGCGTCTGCACAGCAAATACATTCTGTTCATAGATGGATAAGGGGAGGGATCCCTTCTGACGTGAGTTGTTCAGCTGCGCCTCAGTCAGGTTCTCCGAGCGCGCGGCGACGGGATCACGGATCAGATTATATCGTCTGCTGATCCTTCTGACATATTCCTGAGTTTCCCTGTAAGGAGGGACACGGAAACCATATTTCATGACTGCACCTTCGCCGGCATTGTAGCCCGCAAGTGCAAGATCAACGTCTTTGAAGAGGTCTAAAAGGAACCGCATGTATCGGGCACCGCCCTCTATGTTTTGGCGAGGGTCGAAGATGT
The DNA here is from genome assembly GCA_035697925.1 of Pyrinomonadaceae bacterium. GTDB lineage: Bacteria > Acidobacteriota > Blastocatellia > Pyrinomonadales > Pyrinomonadaceae > PSRF01. Next base: position 5,244 of record DASSCG010000354.1, on the reverse strand, counting down.
TGGTTACGCCAAATCTTCGTGCGGTCGGGGGCATTAATTGCATTAAGCCTCGAGCGCCCTTAGGAGAAACAGCTCCGGGTTTGAAGGTGGATTCCTGATGCATGATTGCATAAAGCAATACCGGGTCAACGGAATTGCGAGTGCCAGACTCAATAATGAAAGTGTCTACGGCAGAGTTTCCCGTTGTAAATCCCTCCAGAGACGTACCCACGTTCATGTTCGTTAAGCGTGTAAGCGGGGCTTCAGAGTGTGAGTAGTTCAGGCTGTTGTATTTTGTGAGTTTGCGAACTCGTCCGTTCTTCTTCGAAGCAACTGGGGGAGCCGGTGGAGGCTCGACGCGAACGCCATTAGCGAAATCGAAGTTGTCGACTTTATATCCAACGTCCGTTTGCGCAGTCTGCGCGGATGTCACAACAGCACAGCCGAGCAGTATAAGGGCGGCGAAGGGGAACGTTTTCATGTTTGAATCCTGTTACTTGATCGACCGAAATTCCCTTGGACCTTTGGCCGATGTACTTGGTGGGAAATGGGGAGCTTTCAAAATCGACCGACGATTTCGGTCGACTGGAGCCAAAGGGATACTAACATAATGGGTTGAACATATGCCAACATTGTTGCGACTTGCTGGGCATGATGGTTTTGACGGGGGTTTTCACATCGGTTGGTTCGGAAGGTAACAGTCGGAGCTGGCCGACAGGGATAGGAATTCTCTGGGAATGACATGTCCGACGGGGGTCATAGCCAAGCCTGGAGACAGTCCGCAGGCACCTCGTATATAGCTGGTGGCAGTGGCGCAGGACTTTGCGGGCAGAGCTTAAAAAAGCGCTATTGACACCGGTAGTATGATACCGACGTTTTTCGAAAGACCTCACTTTCTTTTAACCCGCGCGCTCTGCGCGCCTCACACAAAGGAACAAAAAAATGAAGAGACTACTCACTCTCACCCTCTCACTGTCTTTCCTGTTCGCCTACTCAATTGCAGCATCAGCGCAAGACTCCTCCACTTCCTCAAGAACAGCTGCTAAGTCCGCCAGCAGCCGGAAACGCGGCCCGGTCTTCCGCGCTAATAAGGACCAGGTAAACCAAGCCCAGGCCATTCTCAAGGGTCGCGGCTTTTACAGCGGAACCACCACTGGGAAACTTGACGACGCCACGCGGGCAGGACTCAAAGAATATCAGAAAGCCGAGGGTCTAAAGGTCACGGGCACTCTGAACAAATCTACCCTCGAAAAGATGTCGATTGAGCTGACCGACAAGCAGAAGGCCATGTAACTCAATCCCTTCGATGTCGGCCAACTAAACAAAAGCGCGAGTGTGCGGGATCACACACTCGCGCTTTTTCTAACTGCATTTTTCGCGTTAATTATGCGAGCAAGCGCTCAACAACTTTATAGCTGGTTTCTAGAGCCTCCGCGAGTTTCTCCGGTTGATTTCCACCACCCTCCGCCATGTCAGGTTTTCCCCCTCCCTTTCCACCGACGATGGGTGCAAGTTCCTTTATCACCTGTCCCGCAGGGACACGCTTTGAGATGTCCGCTGAGGTCCTTACAATCAAAGAAGCCTTACCCTCTGCTGCACGGCCCAGCACAACCACCCCTGACTTAATACGCGCCAGTAGCGTGTCCGAAAGTTGGCGCATCTCTGCTGCGTCGAGTCCGCTGGCCTCGCGCGCGACGACTCGCACACCTGATACATCGCGCGACTCGTCGCCATTCGAAGGAGCTGCTGCTGCGCCGGTGGCGATTTTCATGCGCAGGTCATCAGCTTCACGTCGTGCCTTCTTCAACTCTTCTTGTAAGCGCTCCACCTGGACCGGAAGCTCGGTTCGTGAGGTGCGCAAACCGCTGGCCATCCTGTCAACGATCGCCTCCGCCTCCCGGAATCGCGCAAAAGCTTCAACGCCTGTGATCGCCCGTATACGACGAATTCCGGATGCGATAGATTCGTCGCTGACGATCTTAAACAGGCCAATGTCGCCAGTAGCTCGGACATGTGTACCGCCGCACAGCTCCTTGGAGAAAATGTCTTCCGCGCCCTTAATCGAGAGCACACGAACTTTCTCACCGTACTTCTCTCCGAATAGCGCCATCGCACCGGAACGCATAGCATCCTCAACAGCCATTTCATTCGTTTCCACTGGCTCGTTACGAAGGATGTGATAATTGACCAGGTCTTCAATCTCCGCAATTTCACGCAACGTTAACGGCTGATAATGAGTGAAGTCAAAGCGCAGATAAGACGGCGCGACCACGGAGCCCGATTGTTTGACATGAGTCCCCAGGACTTCACGGAGAGCGGCGTGCATCAGGTGAGTAGCAGTGTGGTTACGGCGCGTAGCGTCACGCTTCACAACATCGACTTCTGCCGAAACAGGATCACCCACAGTGAGAGTCCCTGTTTCTAGTTTCACCTTGTGAACAATCAACCCCTGTGACGGAGAATAAGTATCGAGAACTGACGCAATGACGTCAGGACTGCCTGCCTTAGCGGCTTGACTGCTTAGTCTTCCGACATCGCCAACTTGCCCACCACTCTCAGCGTAAAACGGAGTTTGATTAAGAACTACCTCGGCCTCATCCCCTTCCTTCAACTGTTGAACCTCATGGCCATCCTTAATCACACTAACGACTCTGGCATGGTCCACGCGGGTAGCTTCGTAACCCTTAAATTGCGACCGCTCAGTGCGACTAACAATACCTGCATAAACCGGGCTCGTTTTAGCTTTTCCCTCGACCTTGTCCGTCACACCTGTCTGTTGCAATGTTTGTAAAGCAGCATCAAAAGATTTGTTGAACTGTTCTTCCTCAAGCTCAACTCCATGTTCTTCCAAACTGACACGAATCAAATCGCGTGGGGTGCCGAACGTATCGTAGAGCCGGGCCAAGTCAGTATAGGCCGGTGATTGATTCTGGGCTGTATTCCGGAAAAGGTCGTCCAGCTTTTGCAATCCGACAGTCATCGTCGCGGCAAACCGCTCCTCTTCAAGCCTCACCATCTTCTCGATGAACTCCCGTTGTACCGCTAGTTCCGGATAAGGCTCGTGCATCAGATCCACCACGAAGTTCGTCACCTTATGAAAGAACGAATCTTTAAAAGTCAGCGTGTGACGACCCTGGTAAATAGCGCGCCGCATGATTTTTCGCAGCACGTAGTTGCGGCCTTCATTGCCGGGCAAGATTCCGTCGGCAATCAAGAAAGCGGTTGAGCGCGCGTGATCCGCGATAACACGCATTGCAAAACCTTCCTGGGTTTCAGCTTCGTACTTGCGCCCAGCGAGGTCCGCGGTGAACTCAACAATGGGCTTGAGCAGATCAGTTTCGTAGTTCGTCTTAACGCCTTGCAGGACGACCGCGAGACGCTCAAGGCCCATCCCCGTATCAACGGACGGAGCAGGAAGAGGTGTCAGAGAGTATTTCCCAGGTTCGATCTCGCTGCGATCAAACTGCATGAAGACCAGATTCCAGATCTCGGTGATCGTGTCGCCTGGGCCGTTGACGCTCGCGGCGCAGTTCTCAGCGTCTCCGGGATCGCGGCCCATGTAGTAATGAATCTCACTGCAAGGCCCGCACGGGCCCGTGTCGCCCATTTGCCAGAAGTTGTCCTTACGGTCGAAACGCAAGATTCTTTCGCGAGGAGCTCCAACCTGTTCCCAAAAGTTTTCCGCGTCTTCGTCAGCAGATACTTCCTCATCGCCGCCGAAAACCGTGAACCAAAGACGCTCTGGATCCAGGCCCAGCTTGCCATCTTCAACGCTGCCGGTAAGGAAATCCCAGGCATACACGATCGCGTCGCGCTTGAAATAATCGCCAAACGAGAAATTGCCAAGCATCTCAAAAAAGGTTTGGTGCCGTGCAGTCTTTCCTACCTCATCAAGATCGTTATGCTTGCCGCCTGCGCGCACGCATTTTTGTGACGAGACGGCCCGTACGTATTCACGCTTCTCGAGGCCTAGAAAGACGTCCTTGAACTGATTCATGCCGGCGTTGGTAAACAAGAGCGTCGGATCGTTTGCAGGCAACAACGGCGACGAGCGCACGCGTGTGTGCCCGCGCCTCTCGAAGTAAGCCAAAAATGTCTCTCGAAGTTCGTTTCCAGTCATAATTTTTAGTCCGTTGCCAGTGGTCAGTCGCTTACGCCGACTAATCGCTGACCAGTCACAAAAGTTGAGTTTAGCACGCGTTTGTTAACTGCATGAAATAGGGATGATTCGGCGAGTCTGCGTGATTGCAAGACGGGACTTTTAATGTTCCTTCTAGCGGTAAATCCGTTGACAGGCTATGCGTGCAGGCGTTAGGTTCATCCACATTTCACGAGTCTTCACGTCGACCTCAGCGGAAGTTCGCCGCGAATGGCCCACACTGTAAATTCCTCAATCAGGAGTAGTTTTATGAAAATAGCAAAAGGCATTTTCCTCACAATATCGTCAACCGGTTTGTTTGCTCTGATCGCACCGTTTTCGACCGGCGTGATGGCGCAAACCAATGACGCACTCAGCAGTTCCACTGTCAGCGTGCGAGCCATCTACCAAGATACTGAACGACCAGTGCGACGCGCGGCAGTGCAGATGTTTTCCGAGGATCTACCAAGAGTGTCGCGTCTGGGTGTCACAGATAGTAGAGGCGAGTTTAGGTTCAAGAATGTGACGGCCGGTCAGTATCGCGTGTACGTTGGTTTTCCAGGCTTCACTAATGGTGGCGCTGGCTATGATCAAACTAACGCGGTCATTGTGGACGTTGACGGCACGTCGAGTGTTGAGGTGAAGATCCGCACGGAGCGCAGCGGCGCTATTACAGGCAAAATCACTTATCCTGATGGCGAGCCCGCTATAGGTGCTCAAATCAACGTCTTTAGAAAGAGTGGAAAAAGATGGGAACGCGCGGCTATTGTTTCTGCCGGAGCACAAACCGACGATCGCGCCATTTACCGCATCTATCCGCTACCGCAAGGCGAATACGTCATTGGTGTGATCGAGCAAAGTCTTGTGATCGAGGAACGCGACGGTGGAACTATGCAGACGACGGGGAATAAATCACTCACCCCTTACTATTACGGCGGCGGTTCAAGTTACTCAACCGCTACGCTGATTCAAGTCGGACCCGGTCGCGAAGTTAATAACATCAACGTCACCCTGGCTGAACGGGCTACCTACAAAGTGACGGGCACAATTGCCGTCACCGGGATACCCATGGCTGGTGTACATCTACGTTTACAACCTTACGACGAGGGACTGTCAGGTCCAACCTT
>DASSCG010000353.1:0-6288 GCA_035697925.1 Pyrinomonadaceae bacterium | reverse complement strand
GTCCGGGCTAACGCTCGACATGTCGTACGGATAGTCAAACATCATGTGGGCGAAGTCGTGGAGAAAATACATCGACTCCATGGTCACGTTTTTGTAGTTATCGCGCCTTGCCACCCAGTTGTAGTAGGCAGAGAAGTTTGCGTACTCGGAGGGATCCGTCTGCGAGTAGAACACCGGGGCTTTGGCGTCCATCACGAACTGGATCAGGCTGCGGTAGAAGGGATTGAGCTTGATGAGTGGCTCTTTGAAGATCTCCGTCCAAACAAAGTCTTCATACTCATCTTTGCGGCGGAATAAACTGATGTCTTTCATGGGTCACCTAAAAATCAGCATAGCCCAAGGAATAACCAAACGAGAATGACAAGCCAAAGAAGAATTTAGATCTCGTGACGGTTAGCGAGCGCTTTATCCATGGTCACTTCATCAACGTATTCCATATCCCCGCCCACAGGCATTCCCATCGCAATACGAGTCACGCGCAAGCCCAACGGCTTTAGTAAGCGACTTATGTAATTCGCAGTTGCCTCACCTTCAGTATTGGGATTGGTTGCCAGAATTATTTCACGCACAGCCACGCCGCCATTATTCTCCGGTTTAAGGCGGGGCAAGAGATTGGCCAGATGTAGCTCATTTGGACCAATGTGTCGCATTGGCGAGAGACTTCCGTGCAGCACATGATAGAGGCCCTTGAAGCTGCGTGTTTTCTCGACAGCAACGAGGCTGTGAGGTTCTTCAACCACGCAAATAACCGAGTGGTCTCGAGAGGTTGACTCGCAAAAACGGCAGGGATCAATTTCCGTAAGGTTGTTGCAGACAGAGCAGAGAATAATTCGCTGCTTGACCTCGCGTAAGGCTGATATCAGGCGCTCAACATCGGGCTCGGGCGTGCGCAGGATGTAAAACGCCAGACGTTGAGCAGACTTATGCCCAATACTGGGAAGTCGTTTCAATTCATCGATTAGTTTGGTGACGGGCTCCGCGTACTCGAGCATTTTAGATTTTAGATTTTAGATTTCCGATTCTCTCAATTTCCGATTGCTTATTGTTACTCGTCCTCAAAATGCAGCGCATAGAGCCTAAAACCTCGGCCTAACAAAATCGGCAATTGGCAATTGGCAATTGGCAATCGGAAATACGAACTAGCAACAAACAGCTCATCCCAACAAACCTCCAAGCCCGGGTGGCAGCATCCCGCCAAGTTTTCCCTTCATCGCTTCATCGACTTTGCGGTTGGCTTCGTTAAGAGCCGCCACGATCATGTCTTGCAGCATCTCAACATCACCCTCCTTGACCGCTTCGGGATCAATTTTCAATGAAACAATCTCGTGGTTGCCCTTCATCTGCACAGTAACAACGCCACCGCCGGCCGAAGCTTCAGCGCGCATTTCTTCCATTTCCTTCGACATCTTCTCCTGCATCTGCTGCGCCTGCTTCATCATCTGTTGAATATTGAATCCACCAGGAAATTTCATTGGTAGCACCTCTCCATGAATTGGTATGTCTGCTTGAAAACCATCGTAGCTTCCCTTCCAAGCGAATGCAACGAGAGGGTAAGACGCCGCAAAAACGAAATAACTCGCGAAATCTGCCCTTGTGAATCTTGAAGATCCTGTCTAGTGTTGTCTCTCGCAGCAAAACCGCACTTGAAAAGTTAAAGAACAATCTAGCCGCGGATTCACGCGAATGTACGCGGATATAAACAGCAAAGAAAGCGATTGAAGTCATACCTTCTCAGATCCGCGTTCACACCGCGTTCATCCGCGGCTAGAAAAGAATCATTAGCACTAGCGAATATGAGTGTCGTCAACGAAAGCACAGAAGTTGAACGGAGTCTTAAAACGGAGATTAAACTCTATTACGATCTCCATCTTCCGGAAACCCAGCCCGCTCCTTTGCTCATTGCCTTGCACGGCTACGGAGCCAATAAGCGCCAGATGATGCGGGAAGCGCGACAAATGGCTCCTGCAAATTTTGCTATCGCAGCTCTGCAAGGATTCCATCAACACATGAGGGAACCTAAAGAACCAGGCGGTCCTCTGCGGTTTGGCTTCGGGTGGCTTACAAACTTTCGTCCGGAAGAGTCCGTGGCTTTACATCAACAAGCGTTAGTTGACTTGCTCCAGATTCTGGCCGGTAAGGGTGTTGCGGATCCGCAGCGCATTTTTCTCCTGGGATTTTCACAGTCGTGCGCCCTAAATTACCGCTTTGTTTTTACGCATCCTGACCACCTCTGTGGTGTTATTGGCATCTGTGGTGGTATCCCGGGAGACTGGGAGACTAGCGAGCTCTACAAACCCACGGAGGCGTCGGTCTTTCATCTTGCGGGTAAAAGCGATGAGTTTTATCCGCCGGAACGCGTATCCGATTACGCGGATCGACTCCGACTTCGTGCACGCAATGTTGTATTTGAAAGTTATGAGGCCGCTCACGAGATTGTTCCCGCGATGCGGCACGATGTACGTGAATGGCTGGAGCGCAAGGCCAATGGTTAGCGCAATCCCTCGGCTAAGATTCTGGCCCTGCGCGGTCTGTCTCACTCTGCTTATTTATGGGGGTTGTCAACGGCGCACCGAGTCGCCCGTATCACAAACCTCACCAACACAGCCGACCACCACCCAGAAGCCATGGGCGCCAAATACCTCGCCGCAACTCAAACAGGTAGTGGAGAGTGCAATCGAGCAAACCAAGGTGACGACCGGTTATGATCCCGCCTACGTTGGCATCGACTATCCTGGAGGCGATGTTCCTTTAGAAACTGGCGTCTGTTCCGACGTTGTGGTTCGCGCCTTTCGCAAGGCCGACATAGATCTGCAGAAGGATATTCACGAAGACATGGGTCGCGCCTGGTCAGCCTATCCAAAGAAATGGGGTGCAGCTCGGCCCGATCCCAACATCGATCATCGCCGTGTCCTGAATCTGATGGTCTATTTTGATCGACAGGGTAAGACTCTACCAATCACCAATAATCGCGATGACTATTTGCCCGGCGACATAGTCGCGTGGGAACTGAGCAGTGGGATCGAGCATATTGGCATCGTGGTAAATACGTGGTCCGACGTGGGAAATGGCTACATGATAGTTCACAATATTGGCGCGGGCGCGCGTAGTGAAGATGTACTCTTTAATTGGAAAATCATTGGTCACTATCGATACTTCTAAATTGCGATCAACCAAGGTAGCATGAGGCTCGATCCACAAGTTCTTACAACGTGGCGAATAACATTTCGTGTTGGTTCGTGTAATTTCGTGGATCGTTTAGGTCCGTGGCAAATGCTCAATTCCGGTAAGAACTTCGAACCTGCTTCAATTCAGACAGACAACCAAATGAGGTGCGGGAGATGAGACGAACAGTCGTCTGCTTGTTGCTGTTTGGCACTGCCGTGTGCACAGCGCCAATCTACAATTCAATCGGGGCTCAGACGAAATCCAAACGCGACACAGCAACCATTGCGGCAGTGCGCGCTGTCCTGGACGCACAGCGGGATGCATGGAACCGAGGAGACATTGAAGGCTACATGGATGGTTACGCTCGCTCGGCTGAGACGTCCTTTATTTCTGGCGATACCATCACGAGTGGTTGGCAGACCGTGCACGATCGCTACAAGAGAAACTATGACTCGCGCGAGAAGATGGGTACGCTGACATTTTCGGAGATAGAAACCACGCTTTTAAGTGCTGATGCGGCAATGACAACTGGTCGCTGGCACTTGAAGCGAACGGCCGATGAACCTCACGGACGCTTCACTCTTATTTTTCGGCGCACCAAACAGGGCTGGCGGATAGTTCACGACCATACGTCAAGCGCTCCGTGAGTTTTTGCTGAGGCGCCGCGATCCACGAAATCACACGAAAAATCACTAAGGAAGAGCTCTTGTTTGTTGAGTCTGTCCAACGCTAATTGACGAGTTGTGCGAAGCCATAGGAGACACATCATGCGAAGGCAAAACCTATTATCACTGGCCGCCGTTTTACTCGCATCGCTTTATCCACTGGAAAGGGCCAGCGCGCAGAATGCATCATCACAAACCCCTCTTGGGATTGAGCGCTACTTAAACATTCGCAGCGCCACTTCTCCCGCTCTCTCACCCAAAGGAGATCGGATAGCGTTCCTGACAAACATCAGCGGCACGCCGCAAGTATGGATGGTAAACGCCGATGGTGGCTGGCCGGATCAGATGACCTTCTTTCCCGACCGCGTTGATTTCATTTCGTGGTCTCCAGACGGCTCGGGGCTAATTTTTGGAAAGGCGATCGGCGGCGATGAAAATGCACAGCTCTACTGGATGGCCCCTGATGGATCTCAGATTCGCGCGCTCACTAGCGATCCCAAAATACGTCACAACTTCGGGGGTTGGTCCCACGATAGTAAGAAGATTTCTTATGCTTCGAATGCGCGCAACCGCGACTTCTTCGACATTTATGTGATGGACGTTGCGGATGGAACAACGCAATTAGTTTATCAACAGGATGGATCGAATGCGGCCGCTGCCTGGTCAGTCGATGATCGTAAGCTGGTGGTCTCTCATGCTAATGAACAGCTCAGCCTGGACAATGATCTTTATTTGGTAGACATCTCCACTAAAACCGCAACCCACCTCACTCCACACGAAGGGGCTGCACAGTTTGGCAACGTGCGATTTATGCCCGATGGCCACTCAATTCTATTCACCACCGATGACAAGCGAGAGTTTGGATCTCTGGCGCAAATGGATTTGGCGAGTAAGCGTGTTTACATACTTGACGACACTCAATGGGATGTCGCCGGAGTCGAGATCTCGGATAACGGAGGCATGCTTGCCTACACGCTAAACCGCGAAGGATTTAGTGAATTGTACATCCGACGACTGAACACTGATGGTAAGCCCTTAATAACCGCGCTTGGTACTAAAGAAGCGCCGATTAAGCTTCCAGGAAAAGGTGCAGTAAGCGGTCTCAGTTTTTCGCGAGACGGGAGCAAACTTGCGCTGGTTTTTAATGGCGCACGGTTCAACCCTGACGTGTGGACTTTCAATCTGAAGTCACGAACATTGAACCAGGTGACCCATAGCTCACGTGCGGGAATTCCGCAGTCTTCCTTCGTTGAACCGCAGTTGATTCACTACAAGACTTTTGATGGGCGGATGATACCAGCCTGGTATTATCGGCCGAGTAACATCCCCGCCAACAACTCTCTGCCGGTGATTGTCAGCGTTCATGGCGGTCCTGAAGGTCAGGCTTTGCCAACCTTCAGCGCTACCGATCAATATTTCCTGGCCCGAGGTTACGCGATACTGGTACCCAATGTGCGCGGCTCGACGGGTTATGGCAAAACGTACACGCACCTCGACGATGTTCACAAACGCGAGGATTCCGTGAAGGATCTTGCAGCTGCCGTGGACTGGTTGAAGTCGAGCGGAGGCGTTGATCCCAAACGCATAGCGGTTATGGGCGGTTCTTACGGTGGCTACATGGTGCTCGCCGCCATCACTCTTTATCCCGAAATCTGGGCGTCTGCCGTTGAGCTCTTTGGAATTGCGAATTTTGAAACCAACCTTAAACGCACTTCTGGCTACCGCCGGAAGTTACGCGAGCGTGAATATGGGACCCTCGAAAAGGACCTGGACTTTCTGCGTTCAATCTCACCAATCTACAGAGTCGATAAGATTCGCGCTCCCCTGTTCGTTTTACAGGGACGAAATGATCCACGTGTTCCTTACACCGAATCAGAGCAGATCGTAAAAGCTTTGCGCGATCGAAATCGGCCGGTTGAGTACATTTTGTTTGAAGACGAAGGTCACGGCTTTGTAAAACTCAGCAACCGACTCTTGATGTATCCAAGAATCGTCGAGTTTCTCGATAAGCACATGAAATAGACCTAATCCCGAAGTCCAATGTCCAATGTCTGGAAAGATGATGGGTTTTTAGGATCTCCGGACATTGAACGTTGGACTTTGGACGTTGGACTTTGGACTTTGAAACGTAATCGATGCTCGCCGTAATTAACTGCAGACAGCTCGTAACTCTGGCCGGTCCGGCACGCCCGCGCATCGGACCGGAAATGCGCGAGCTCGCGATCATCAACGACGGCGCGATGCTGGTGCTTAATGAGCGGATCGAAAAAGTCGGAACTCGAAAGCAAATTGAACCCTTTATCGGATCAAAGTGTACGGTCGTGGATGCTGGAGGCCGGATCGTCTTGCCGGGCTTTGTTGACGCTCATACTCACCCGGTGTTCGCCGGCACGCGGGCCAATGAATTCGAAGAACGCGCCGAGGGGGCGACCTATCAGGAAATTGCGGCGCGGGGTGG
>DASSCG010000352.1:0-3885 GCA_035697925.1 Pyrinomonadaceae bacterium | reverse complement strand
TCGCAGCTTATCAACATCAGCGGCGAGAAGATGAAGCTGCTCTACGACGCCTTTACGGAACCGGAGCCTCACTACGCGCAGCTGATCAAGGCCGACAAACTCAAACCGATTGAGGTCTATCCGAAAGAGGAGAACAAGAATCCTAACGCCGTCTGGGACACTAAGGACGTTTCGTTCACTCGGAACGGAACGGATGTAACCGTCAAACTGATCGCTGTGCGCTCAAGCTTCGAGCCGAACAAGATCGAGGTCACTCAGGGCGACAAGGTGACTATCTATATCACTAACATTGAGCAAACAACCGACGAACTGCATGGGTGGGGTCTGCTCGAATACAACCTCAACGTGGTGATTGATCCGGGTGAGACGAAGATAGTCGAGTTCGTAGCAGACAAGCCCGGGGTCTTCCCGTACTACTGCACGAACTTTTGTTCGGCCCTTCATCAGGAGATGCAGGGCTACTTGTTGGTGAAGCCGAGGTAGTTCTCATGTAGGGGCGGCGACGCCCGCAGTTGCCGCCCCTACGGATTGGAGTCAGACATGAGCAGCGAAGCGTTAGAAGAGGCGGCACCCAACGTGAGTAGGTTTCTTGACAAAGAAACGACTTTCTTCGAGAAGCGGCTTACGTTGAGGAGCCGTGTTTTGATCCTTGCCGCCGTCGTGGCGCTACTCCCAGCCTACTTCTTTCCCCTCTGGAATATGAGCTTCTACTCAAACCAGTATACCGATGGGCTGGTCCTGCACATTTATTCATATCAGTTGGAAGGTGGAAAGACGCCCAATCGCGACGACCTTAGAGAGATCAACTCGTTGAATCACTACATCGGCATGCGGCCGCTTCTTGAAAGTGATTTCAGCGAGTTCACCTGGCTGCCACTAGTCACCGGACTATTGATGATTCTCGCACTCCGGGCGATGGTCCTCGGGAAAATGTCGAACCTTGTTGACGTGTTCGTGCTCTTCATCTACTTCAGCTTGTTCTCGATGTGGAGCTTTTATCACCGGCTTTACCTGTATGGCCACAATCTTGATCCGACAGCATCGATCAAAGTTCAGCCCTTTACACCGCCGTTCTTTGGGACGAAGCAAATTGCAAACTTTTCCGTCAACAGTTTTCCCGACATTGGCTCCTACGCGTTTTTTGCATTCGGAATCCTACTGCTGCTCGCCATTGTCCTGTCCGCCAGAAGAGGCAGTCGAAAAGTTTCGCCGAAAGAAGATGCTCAGGGCGACGTATTATGAAGAATCGGCTCTTTGCGACAGCAATATTAATTACCATTGCCCTGATACTTTGCACATCATCGGCAAGTGGCGAAACGCTTACTGTCGGCGGGAGCGACGCACAATTTCAAACAATTCAACAGGCCCTTGACGCGGCAAGGAACAAAGATCTTATCCAGGTGCGCGCCGGAACCTACACCGGCAATCTCGTCCTTAGTAAACAGATCACGCTTGAAGGCGTGGGCGGCCCTACGTTGCGGGGTGAACGTCAAGGCAGCGTCGTCACCGTGCTGGCCCATGATTGCGTTATTCGAGGATTTGTTATCGAGCGGAGTGGCGGCGACCTGACAGCCGAAGACTCCGGCATCTTGCTCAAATCAAGCAAGAATCAAATTGAGGATAACGAACTGCGCGACGTGCTTTATGGAATTTACCTGTATCGGTCAAGCGGTAACGCGATCCAGCGTAACCGGATTCGAGGGCGTCCTGAGTTGAAGAGCGGAGAGCGAGGCGCAGGGTTGCACCTATGGGACTCGCACCACAACAAGATCGAAGACAACGTCATCTCTGAGCAGCGCGATGGGATGTACATACAGAGTTGCAGCGGCAATGAGATTCGGCGCAACCGTGTTTTCAACCTGCGGTACGGCCTGCATTACATGAATTCGAACCAAAACGTGTTCGAGGATAATTTGTTCAGGGACAATGTAGCCGGTGCAGCGATCATGTACTCGAATCGCATCGAGTTTCGACGTAACGCTTTTGTTCGTAATCGCGGGTTTAGTTCATTTGGCATCCTGTTTCAAGACTGTGATGAGTTGGTGGCGGAAGAGAACTTCATCGTCGACAACGCCACCGGCATCTTCATGGAAGCACTCCGCAACACCATCTTTCGTCGCAACACAATCGCGAACAACGATGTGGCTGTGCAGATGTTCGCCAGTTCTGACGCAAACGTCTTTACCGAAAACAACTTCATCGACAATCTGAATCCGCTGCTGGTCATCGGCAGAAAGACTACGACGAACTGGTCGGCAGGCGGACGGGGAAATTTCTGGAGTGAATATGATGGTTACGATTTGGACCAGGACGGGCGCGGGGATGTCCCGCTTAAGATTCAGAACATCTTTCAGTACATGGAAGGTAATTATCCGCGCTTACGACTTTATCTCGACAGTCCCGCTGCGCGGGCGATGGCCGCCGCCGAGAAGACATTTCCCATCTTGAGGGGATCGTCAGAGATAGATAACGCGCCGTTAATGAAACCGATCGAGTTGCATTATCCGTATGCGGCCGAACAGCGCGCGGGTAGAACTAATGGTGGTTTGATGGTCACATCATTGCTGACACTGACCGCAGCCGCCATGTTGATGTGGAAGGGGCAAAAAGCCTGGTAGGCAATGACAATCAGCGTTAGAAATCTGAGTAAGAAGTTCAAAGACTTCATGGCGCTTAACGACGTCTCCTTCGACGTAGAAGATGGAGAGACTTTCGCGCTGCTCGGACCAAACGGAAGCGGCAAGACGACGACGCTGAAATGCATGGTTGGGCTCACTCGGCCGACCTCGGGAACTGTTTCGGTCGGAGGTTTTGATCTCCTGCGAAATGGCCGCGAGGCCAAACAATTGATGAGCTTTTTGCCCCAGCGGCTTAGCTTCAGTGATCAGTTAACCGGGCGCGACGTTCTCGAGTTCTACTGTCGCCTGCGTCGATTACCCCCGCAACGCATTGAAGAGACATTAAACACACCAAACTTTCATTTCAACGGGTTCTTTGAAAAGTCGGTCAGCCAATTCTCCGGCGGCATGAACCAGCGACTGGGCCTCGCCGTCGCTTGCCTGCCTGATGCGCCGGTGCTGGTGCTGGATGAGCCCACGGTCAGTCTCGATCCTAAAGGAGCAATTCAGTTTAGAGATTTTCTGGCTTCGCTCAAACGCAAAGGCAAAACGATTGTTTTCTCATCACACATGTTGGCCGATGTCGAGCAACTGGCGGATCGTGTGGCGATCATGGTTGGAGGAAAGTTGGTAGCTTTGCAATCAATCGGCGCGCTGCGAGAAGAGTTAATGCGCAGTTCGCGAATGCGCGTACTGGTAACGAATCCGAGCGAACGCTTGCTGGCGGCGGTAGGAGCTTGCAGTGTCGAAGACATTCGCATCCAGGATAATTCGCTGGTGATAACTTCCCGGTCGGAAGATCGCCTGCACATTTTACGGGCGATAGAAACGGCGGGGGGACAAGTCGCAAGCTTTGCTACTGAGGAGTTGTCGCTCGAAGACATTTATTTGAAGTATGTGGGTGAAACGAATGGTGATGCGAGATAAACGACATGTCGTCCGAAAGGCCTCGTTTATGATCATTTGCGTCGCCGTTCTAGCTAATTGCCAGAAACAAGCCGTCGAGCCGATTGCGCTAGCGCCTGAAGACATGTGCGCCTATTGCAAGATGGCCATTTCGGAGAAGCGTTACGCTGCTGAATTCATAGATAGCGAAGGGCAACCGACAAAGTTCGACGACATCGGGTGCATGAGCAACTTCATTAAAAGCCGGAACGTGACTGCAATCACAGCTTATTTCGTGATGGACTTCAATGAAGGGAAATGGATTAAAGCTGACAACGCTTCTTACGTACGTTCGGTTGAATTAAGGACGCCGATGAATGGC
>DASSCG010000351.1:0-4143 GCA_035697925.1 Pyrinomonadaceae bacterium | reverse complement strand
GCCAGTGCAGGCCTTGTCCGAGGCCCCGATTTCCGAGATCCAGTCTGAAATGTCTGTCGTTTAGTTAATGGTTAATCTCGCCAAGTCGTGTTGCCAACTTCACTGCGAATGCGATCGTGGACTTGCTCCATCTGTCGAAACTCTCTCTCCACGGTTGAACGCACATCTGGAAGTAGAACCTGCGAAGATTCAACTGCATTTGGAATCGAAAGTTCTGAGTTCCCTGGCATCAAATGGATTTCCTTATCGTTTCTCAACATGATCGCCCCTCCTGCTTGGTTCCTAAGATTCGAGTAACTTCGGTTTCTACCCCTAGGCCGCACGTTCGGGTCGGTAACCCTGCATGGAGCAATGCTTATGCCATTTCCAACATGAATACCGGTTCAGGTTCTGAATGATTAGGGAGTACCCGAAACCCTCTGAATTGGGCGAGTTGGGTTCCAGAAACAGGGCCCTGGAGTCAAAAGGGCTCTTAGGAGTGCATGGAAATGCGTCGGTTCAGCCAGGCAGGAAAAAACCGTTTGTGCGAATTCAGTTCGGGCCGGTTTCAGGTAAAACGAGCCTTCATTCTTGAGGCGGTTCGAGTAATCAACTCGCAAAAAGCGAAAAGGCGCGACAGTTTTGGACTGTTGCGCCCTTTCTAATGTGTGGTTACTGTCCTCACCCCAGCAACCACTGAGACGGAAGCATTCAGCCGCCGTCTAATTGGTGGGGACTATATACAAAACCGCCCCGATTGGCAACCAGCGGACTGAACCAAACCCGGCCCGACATCGCTTTTTTCCCCGATGGTGTTTTGGCGAGGTCGGTCGTGAAACCAAAAAGCCGGCGCGGTTAGAAACCGGCCGGCTTTTATTTGTTTGGGAAGCGAAAAACTAGACCTCGACGTCGCCATCTCCATCGGCAGCTGCGGCGCTCACCAACGGTGCACGCTGAGGCATAGTAATCTCGTGACCGCCAACGATATCCGGAAACTCGTCGAGCTCTCGCTCGCGAGCCTGATCGATTGTTTCATCACGTTCCACGTCGACGTTGCGGTAATACTCCATACCAGTTCCGGCCGGAATTAACCGTCCCATGATTACGTTTTCCTTCAATCCGCGCAGGTAGTCAATGCGGCCAGAAATTGCGGCCTCCGTGAGCACGCGCGTGGTTTCCTGGAATGACGCAGCAGAGATGAACGAATCAGTGGAAAGAGACGCCTTAGTTATACCCAACAGCAACGGTTCGGCTTGGGCCACCTCACCATCGTCGTTGTTAACACGCTCATTTTCATCGGTGAATCTGAAGCGATCGACCTGCTCCTCAAGCAAGAAGTCCGTATCGCCGACTTCCTTGATCTTCACCCAGCGTAACATCTGCCGCACGATAACTTCGATGTGCTTGTCGTTGATATTCACACCCTGCAGGCGATAAACCTCCTGAATCTCGTTGACGAGATACTCCTGAAGTCTCTGCATACCTAAAACACGAAGAATGTCATGCGGGTTGAGTGGGCCATCCATCAACGCCTCGCCGGCACGAACCCGATCACCTTCCTGAACGTTGATATGTGTACCACGAGGAATATCGTACTCGCGCTCTTCCAAGTCATCGCCAGTAATAATAAGTTTGCGTTTACCCTTGGCAATCGGACCCAGCTTGACGAGACCATCGATTTCCGACATGACCGCCGTTTCCGCGGGCCGGCGAGCTTCAAACAGCTCGACGACTCGTGGCAGACCGCCGGTGATGTCTTTCGTCTTCGTTGTCTCGCGCGGAATCTTGGCAATGATGTCGCCAGGCTCAACAGTCTCGCCATCGGCTACCATCAGGTTTGCCCTTACCGGCATCTGGTAAGTCTTCAAGATCTTGTTGGCAGCGCTTCGAATTTCGAAACGAGGCTGCTTTTTCTCGTCAGGTGAGTCTTTCACTACGAGTCGAGACTGACCAGTTACTTCGTCAACCTCTTCGTCGAAAGTTACACCTTCTTTGAGATCCTGGAACTTAACATGGCCGGCCACTTCCGTAAGGATCGCGAAAGTAAATGGATCCCACGTCGCCAGTAGTTGATCCTGCGTAACCCGGGCGCCATCTTCAACCAGAATGTGGGCGCCATAGACTATTTGATAACGCGCCGCTTCGCGACCGCGGTCATCCACAATAATCAATGAGCCGTTGCGGTTCATGGCAATCCGCTCGCCCTTGCGGCTCTTAACCGTTTGCAGGTCAAGATACTTAATGGTTCCATCCTGGCGGGCTTCGTGTTTGGAAGACTCTTCTAATCGCGCCGTACCACCGATGTGGAATGTGCGCATCGTGAGCTGTGTGCCGGGCTCGCCAATTGACTGCGCCGCAATCACACCTACCGCCTCCCCAATTTCCACTGGTCGTCCGGTAGCTAGATTGCGTCCGTAGCATTTGATGCAGCAGCCCCGACGGGACTCGCAGGTCAGCACAGAGCGAATGCGCACTCGCTGTACTCCGGAACGTTGAATTTCGGATGACAGGTCTTCGTCGATCTCTTGATTCGTTTCGACGATGACACGTCCCTCGACCGGGTCGATGACATCCTCCAGTGCGGTGCGACCAACGATCCTATCTCGCAACGACTCGATTTCCTCGCCGCCTTCTACGATAGCGCTGGCAGAGATGCCTCGCAGAGTTCCGCAATCGGGCTCGCTGATGATTACATCCTGGGCCACGTCCACCAAACGCCGAGTGAGATAACCTGAGTCGGCCGTCTTGAGCGCTGTGTCGGCAAGTCCCTTACGCGCGCCGTGAGTTGAGATGAAGTACTGCAACACGTCCAGGCCTTCGCGGAAGTTGGCGCGAATGGGAGTCTCGATAATTTCGCCCGAAGGTTTAGCCATCAAGCCTCGCATGCCGGCCAACTGACGAATCTGCTGGGCGCTACCGCGCGCGCCTGAATCGCTCATCACCAGAATAGGATTGAGTTCGCCGGAAGATTTCTCCCGCTCGTCCATCGCTTTGAACATTTCTTTGGCAACTTTATCAGTCACTTCAGACCAGATGGCAATGATCTTGTTATAGCGCTCACCGTTCGTGATCACACCATCCAAATACTGTTGCTCAACCGAGATAACTTCCTTCTCAGCCTTATCAATCAAGCTCTTCTTGGCGTCGGGAGTGACGAGATCGTCAATACCGATTGAAATTCCAGCCTTGGTCGCATATAGGAATCCGAGAGTCTTGAGATCGTCAAGCATCTTGACCGTCATCTCATGGCCCAGCCTGATGTGTGAATAGTTAACGAGCGACTGCAGACCCTTTTTCTTAAGTGTGCCATTAAAGAATGGCAACCCGGCTGGGATCGAGTCGTTGAAAATCACCCGACCAACGGTGGTGTTTACTACCCGCCGGACATTCTCTTGTACTGCAGCACGAAGTATGTCCTGCGGATCGTGTTCTTGTGTAAGGTCGATCAGATCGCCCTGAATCCTGAGTTTAATTGGCGTTTGAGTCGTAACTTCTTTGGCATCCAACGCAAGCAAAACTTCTTCCAACGAAGCGAACACTCTGCCTTCACCCCTGGCGCCTTCTTTGTCGCGAGTCAGGTAATAAATGCCGAGCACTATGTCCTGCGAAGGCACGGCAATAGGCTGGCCGCTTGCCGGACTCAAAATGTTGTTACTAGAGAGCATCAACACAGCCGCCTCAATCTGAGCTTCCGGACTGAGAGGAATGTGAACCGCCATCTGGTCGCCGTCGAAGTCGGCATTAAAGGCCGTGCAGACCAGCGGATGGATCTTGATGGCTTTTCCTTCAACCAGCACAGGTTCGAAAGCTTGAATACCCAGACGGTGGAGGGTTGGAGCCCGATTCAAAAGCACCGGATGCTCGCGAATAACCTCTTCCAGGATGTCCCACACTACTGGCTCCTGCCGCTCAACCATTTCCCGAGCCTGTTTGATCGTGGCTGCATGACCTTGCTTCTCAAGTTGGTTGTAAATGAATGGCTTGAAAAGCTCGAGCGCCATCTTCTTAGGCAGACCGCACTGGTGGAGCTTCAATTCAGGACCAACCACAATCACAGACCGGCCTGAATAATCGACGCGCTTGCCCAACAGATTCTGTCGGAAACGTCCTTGCTTTCCCTTGAGGGTTCCACTCAGAGACTTCAACGGCCGATTGTTCACTCCG
>DASSCG010000350.1:0-4190 GCA_035697925.1 Pyrinomonadaceae bacterium | reverse complement strand
GATTGTAAACGTGCGGGAGCTTCTCAAACGGTATGAAGCTGACCCATTCACCGTCGTCTTTTGATCCGTCGTAAGGCACGCTTCCATCTCCAGACTTCCTGATAGGCACGATGCCTGCAGCGTAGTAACCAATGTTGCCTTCAACGTCCGCATAGACGATGTTCTGCATTGGAGGGGAATAACTTCGGAGCGCTTCCGTGAACTCGCGCCAGTTACGGGCGCGGTTAAGCTGATACACACCATTGGGATTGTTAAGTTTGGGGTCCAGCGCCGTCCACCGTAACGAATAACGCTTAGAATCCTTTTCCAAAACAATCGGCCCATGACGAGTTACAGTCACCTCGAGAGGGACGATATCAGTCGTTGAATCAGTGAAGCCCTTACGCACCTTAATCTCTTCCCGCCGGATCTCTGCATCCTGCCAACC
Source organism: Pyrinomonadaceae bacterium (assembly GCA_035697925.1). Taxonomy (GTDB): domain Bacteria; phylum Acidobacteriota; class Blastocatellia; order Pyrinomonadales; family Pyrinomonadaceae; genus PSRF01. The sequence goes on along the minus strand of DASSCG010000350.1, from coordinate 3,763 downwards.
GGTTGGTGTCTGATAGCGTCGGGGATTAGCGGGATCAAACTTCTCAATATAAAGATCCTGAACATCAGGTCCCACATTAGTGAATCCCCAGGCAATGTGATCGTTATGACCAATAACCACTCCGGCGAAGCCCGGCGCTGTAACCCCGGCCACTTTAATGCCCGGAGCACTGAGATGGATCAAATACCATATTGAGGGCGCGGAAGGTGCGAGGTGAGGATCGTTTGCTAGCAGTGGTTTTCCCGAGGCGGTGTGCTTGCCACTCACTACCCAGTTGTTACTGGCTGCCAGGTTCTCCGAAGCCAAACCTACTCGCGAAAGAGATTGGCCCATCAGCTCGGCATCTCGCAGCAGAAGGTCGAGTATCTCCCTGGATCCGGTGCTTTCGACCTGGGCCGAAAGGGTTTCGGCACGGGCCGACTTGGCAGTGACGGCTCGATCTTTACCGACAACCAGAACATCCAACGGCGACGTTACCGGCAGTAAGCCGGCCCGCTTCTCTGCAGGGAGGTCAGCCAGAGCTTCGCGCATCACATCCAGCCGCCAGGTGTTCGACAGAGACTCGAAGAATAGTTTTACGACAACGAGCGAATCAGCCGGAGTCCAAGGTCGAGGTTGATACTGCAGTATTTGAAACTCGGGTGGAAGGCCTTTTGGATCAAGCGTGGCGATATAAGCATTAACTCCATTTGCGTAAGCGTCTAGGATTGCTCGTGCGGCTGGAGTCGCCAAGGCAACTTCTGCGTCTGCCGTTTGCGCAAAGCCGAATGTACGATGACGTTTGTCTTCTTCAAGCGCATTGTTTCCAAAAATCTCTGCCAGTTCACCGCGCGCGGTTCGGCGTAGCAAATCCATTTGCCAAAGACGATCTGCAGCCGTGGCGTAACCCTGTGCGAAGTACAAATCTGTTTCGTTTGCGGCAGTGATGTGAGGAATGCCGCGTTCATCGCGCCTCACAGTTACGCGCTCGCGCAAGCCTTGTATCTGAAGTGTCTGTGGTTCAGTTTGACTCGCTGTTTGCGCTAACGTCGGGAGGTAACTGATCGATGAAAAGAGAAGAAATAGGATCAAGGCAGTGGTTCTACGGCGCATGGAGAACTGGACCTCTTTTGAAGAAGGTTAAGGGCGGCGGAATACTAACATAGAGGCTTACCCATTGTTCGGCCCTACTGAGACCCGCAGTTGGGAAGGGGGCAAGCGCAGCGCGCGCTCTCATTCACACCGGGCTTCAGCCCGGTGACAGAAGGTAGGCGAAACCCAGAACCGTTTTAACGGTTTGACCTCGCTGATAAGACGCTGAAGAATTGAGCACCAGAGAGCTGCATGCCGAGCCGCAGGAGAAACCGTTGAAACGGTTCTCAAATTCTCCTGGGCACTCTTACACCGGGCTGAAGCCCGGTATGAATGAGACGAGAGTTGAGGCGAAGCTGAGCTTAGTCATGTTCCACCTCGGCTTAGGATCTGAAGAATTATGCGAGTTGAGCGGGGGCGCGCTTCGCTTGCCCCCTTCCCAACTGCGGATCACTGACGTGCATAGATTCGGATTGACCCTTGCGTGGTTGAGCCCGTACAATCCACGCCGATGTCAACGGGATCTCAAACTCTTGTGCGCGTTATGGCATTGGTTGGCTTTCTGGTGTTCTCCGCAACCAGCACCTTCGCCCAGCAACGTCCATTAATAACGGAAGACGTCGACATCATTCCTCCGGGAACCATGAGGATTGAGGCGGGGATTGATTTTCTCCAGGGCGCCAAGTTTCCAGCTTCCGGCCTGACAGGTGATCTCACTCGCGTCGGAGTCATTGGTATCAACATCGGTTTTGCTCCTAACGTCGAGTTTCAAATTGAGGGCGTCACTCAGAACTTCCTCAGCATAAATTCGAGAGGGCCTTCAGCCATTCCATTGGAACTGTTAACCGGTGCGAACTCGGCAAACGACACCGGCGATTTCACTCTCGCCACCAAATTCAAACTCCGAGCCGAGACCAGTCGCGGACCTTCTTTGGGATTTCGCTTTGGAGTGCAGTTGCCCAATTCCAATCAGGCTCGAGGCATCGGTCTCAATCAAACGAATGCGTTCGGCTCGATATTGATCGGTAAGAAGTTTGGTCACAACGGACGCTTTAATACCTTTGGCAATTTGGGAATTGCGATTTTGACCGCGCCGACAACTCTCTTTTCTCAAAACGATGTCATCACTTATGGTGTAGCCGGTATATTTCACCTGAACCACCAATTTAGTTTGGCCGGCGAGGTCAATGGTCATGCGAATACACGGCCAGGCACGGGGCCGCTGGGCACAGAGTCACAGTCGGAAGCCCGTTTAGGAATGCAAATACGCGCCTCAGGTTTGCGGTTTGATTTTGCCGGTATCAAGGGACTGACAAACTTCAGTCCTAACTCCGGTCTGACCATAGGTGTCACGTACGACAGTCCCACCGTCTTCGTCCCCGCCAGGTAGACCTGATAGTGATAAGTGAAAAGTGATGAGTGGTAGGCCCGAACTGGGCAGCGGTCTGTCTCTTCTTTGCGTCTTTGCCCCCTTAGCGTCTTTGCGTTTAAAACTGACTTCCAGTACGAATTGTGTTTTGATGAACCAGTGCAGTAACACCACTTGAAGTTTGGTACTTGTAGCATTGTCACTTATTACTTATCAGAGCATGGACTGGTTAAGATCTATCGGAACCTGGCTGGAGCAGTATGTGATCAGCGTTCCCTTGTACATTGCCGCGCCGGCAATGGTTCTTATTGGAGCGCTTGATTCGTCCTTATTATCACTGCCGGAAATCAATGACTACCTGGTCGTCGGCCGTTGCATTAAGTACCCATCCGCAGTTTTTTATTTTCCACTCTTCGCCGCTGCCGGATCGGTTCTGGGGTGCTGGCTGCTTTACTCGATCATGCGACGGGGTGGTCAAGCGCTCTTGCGCAAGCGCTTCAAGCCGGAAAGTATTAAGCGAGTGGAGCGTGCTTATGAACGCTTCGGCTTCCTGGCGATTGCCATTCCGGCCATCTTACCGCCACCACTCCCTTTCAAAATTTTTGTCGCCACTGCCGGCACACTGGAGTATCCGCGTTGGAAATTCTTAACTACGGTCATGTTGGCGAGATCTTTTCGCTATTACGTGGAGGGAATTCTCGCGGTCCTTTATGGGCGCCGGGTGTTACTGTTTATGAAAGACAATGGCCTGGTCATTATTAGCATCGTGGCCTCTATCGCTGTGCTGGGTTTACTGGTTTACGTAGTCATTAATCGATCGCGGTCAAGAGCAGCGAGAAGGGTCGCATCAGCTGTGGAGTCCGAAAAATAGTCAAAGAATCAAAGGAAGTGGTTTAGGAAGAAGGATCTTAAGTTGAAATTACTGTTGGATAAAATCATCAAAAATCTCGGGCGCCTTTCAGATTATCTTATTGCGTTTGGTCCATTCGGATTATTTGCAGTTGCCGTGCTTGATTCCAGCTTTGTGCCGCTGCCTAGCAGTGCTGACGCGCTGATGCTGCTGCTCACGGCGGCCCATCCACGATGGATGGTGCTCTACGCTCTGGTAGCCACTGCCGGCTCGACTCTTGGGTGTTGGCTTCTCTATCACGCCTCACGTCGTGCAGGCAGGCGTGCCCTTTCTCGATTTTCAGAGTCGAAACAGAGGCGAGTTAAAGAATTAATAGATCGCTATGACGTACTTTCAGTGCTGGTGGCCTCGCTTTTGCCGCCGCCATTTCCCTTCAAGTTGTTTGTGATCACGGCTGGAGTGTTTCGTTTTAG
>DASSCG010000349.1:0-9525 GCA_035697925.1 Pyrinomonadaceae bacterium | reverse complement strand
AAATAAACTTTCTGTGTAGCCGATGTGCAAAAAGTAGCTGGTAGGAAAGATGAAGAGAAACCAAACGGCGATCTTCGCGGTCGAGTCCTCAAAATCGAGTCGAGCCAGCCGATAAAGCAGGACTCCAGCAGCCAGAGAAGCAAACGTCGAAATCAGGAAGGCGCTAACTAGATAATCATTTAATAGGGCTGCAAACAGCCGAGTGGTCCATGGGAATAATGGATAGAAGACCATGGTTGGTCTCATATCGCCAATCGCACTGTAACCATGGATTGCTAATTTTTGATAATTGAGCGCGTCCCACCGATTCCAAATCTCCAACCACCCTCGCCAACCAACAACGGACTGATCAGATATGGCTTGATAGCTCTGCCCGGCAAAAAGGAAGACCAGTGCTTTGATCGCGAGCATCATCGCAATCAAGCGTCTCTCATCCTTTCGAATGCCCAACGTCGAGGGTTGACGGTCGGCGGTTTTATGCTTGTCGTTTTTTTTAGGCATTGATCAAGCCGGGAGTGATAGCGACCGGTCCTACACTGAACACGTTTGGTGGAAGCGGGTTCAGCGCGAAAGTTGTGTGTACTTCAGGTTCTGTGGGCGCACACAACGTCTATCACTCTCTTCGTCCGAGGCCATCACTTCCAGGTTCTTCTCACGGGGTGAGCCTCGGTGTTGAAGATCACTTTTTCAAAAGGCAATGTTTGTGGCGGAGCAAATAAGAGGTAGAAGTACTTGAACGTTTCCGCAAACAAGAAGCTCTGCATGGAGTCAGACTTTTCCTTGGTCACTACACTCTTCAATGCCGCATACCCGGCTTCAGTCTTGCAATGCGTAACGAAGTCGCGAAAGAGTTTCTCTCCCATCCTTAGGTATTGAGGATCTTTGGTGTGGTGATAAAGATAATAGGTCGATTCCACAATTTCCGGACGTAGTGGATAGCCGGCATAGACCACCTCTTTCTTCCGGTAGTCAAACTCCTCGGGCTCAATACCGTGTTGATTCCACATCATGAAAGACGATTCCTGTAATCGCTTAGCCCGACTGAGATCGCCTGAGAGCGCCAACACTGCTGGGAAGAAGGCATCAAGCGCTCCGTACGTGGTTGCGGTTCGCTTCCCGCTGTTCATGTCTGCGTGTCCATACCATAATTCCTGTCGAAGGCCCCGGCTTCCTGTAGGTAAGGAAGAAGCACTCGGACCCGTGCGGTCGCGTTCAAATTCATCAGCCAGGTATTTGTTTATTGCCGGAATGCTTTCCAACCACATCCGTTTGCAATCCTGATCTCCAAACAACAACCAACTCTTCAACAGGTACTCGTAGTAACTGTCAATCTCGGCACTAATGTGGCTGTCGGTGTTGGTCCATTTGCCTGTCTCGACATTGAAGCGGGTTCCAATCAAACCGATTGGAGAGCGGCGCTTGTAGGTTTCGACCAGGGCCCGTTTGGCCTTTTCAAAGAAAATTGGTTTGCCGGTTAACTTACTAAGAGTCCCAAACTCGATCAGCAAGGTCCCGGTCTCAGCAGGATTGCTTTCGGCGCCCCGCACTTTGCCTGTTTTAAGATTGACGTACTTGTAGGGAAGCCCGGTTGGAGACTCAAAAACCGGAAGTAAACGGCTACCCAAGTCCTCGGAAAGCGCCAATAAACGCGCGTCACCGGTAAGCTGATAACTTGAAAGCAAACCTCCCAAAAGACGAATCGTAATTTCGAAATTCTGAACGTCGATGTCTTTATCAAAAGAGAGATTATCGAGGATGTAAGTTTTAGTGGCGTCCGCTTCCTCTTTCAAACCCATCAGGATCATCGTGTCCAGCGCATCCACGGGTGTCATGAGCAGAGGCTGTGCGTACCAATCATGAAAACTCTTCGTCAGAGGCCGAAGGTCATCATGTGACCAGGCGTATTTCTTGTAACCGTTCCAGGCGTGAAGAAACTCAGCCTTCACTTCGGCAGCCAGTTTCTGTTTATTGGGCGCAGGTTGTGAATTCGCAATCGGTGCCGTGAGGAGCAGGAAGAGTAGAAGGGCAAATGGTTTTCTCATGAGTGGTTCTCACGCTGCGCAGCGAAATTGGCCGGTCGGTCTACGCCGTAAATGATTACCGGAATTCCCAGAACTTCGGCCGTGCCCTCCGGCTTCTCGCCGAGACGTTCGGCCACTCGAATCGAGGCTCGATTTTCAGGATGGATCAGGCTAATGACGTGCTTCTTGTCTAGATCATGAAACGCATATTGAAGTGCTCTTTGCGCGCCTTCGGTGGCGTAACCTTTACCCCAGGATTCCTTACCAAGGGTCCAACCGATCTCAAAAGCCGGCCAGCCCTCCGGATTCAGAAAGCCAATGCGACCGATAAATTTACGGGTTGCTTTTTCTTCGACTGCCCAGTGCCCGTATCCGAGTAAATGCCAGTGACCTATGAGATAGGCAAAATGGCGCCAGGCTTCCAAGCGGCTGAGAGGTTTCCCCCCGATGTAGCGCATTATGTCTTCGTCTTCACACATCTTGGCGTAAGGCTCAAAATCCTCATTACGCCACATGCGCAGAAGCAATCGATCGGTTTCCAATTGCACTTCGTCCATATGAAAAGTTCGTCCGAACTGATCGAAAGCGATTTAAGGATGGGAAGTCTCAAACTGAAATGACATATCAAAAATGTTCTATCGCCTTTTCCATCGCACACCATCCTTTGTATCTTCCAGAACGATGCCGCGACGAAGAAGGTCATCTCGGAGCTCGTCTGCGCGATTAAAGTCCCGCCGTCGGCGGGCCTCCTGACGGGCGTCGATTAATGCTTGTATCTCCTGATCCAGTATTTCGGCCGAATCCACACCGAAGATATTTAAAACAATGTCGAAACGCTGGAAGAGCTCGAGCAGTTCGCGCTTGTTTTCTTCGCCCAACTTCTTACGGGCGAGGGCAGTATTCACTTCGCGAGTCAGATTGTGAATGGCGGCCAGCGCCACCGAGGTGTTGAGATTGTCATCCATACCCTCTTCAAACTCTCTCAACGCCCGCTCTGTGGCCTCGTGTAGATTTTGATTTAAAGCCGATTCAGTGCGTGCCTCGGTCAATCTTGCATGAAAGTCGCGCAGGCTCTCGACCGTCTTCTCCGCACCACGCAGTGCATCAAAAGTTAAATTAAGCTGCTTGCTGTAAGGCACGCTCAGAAGGAAGTAACGAATGCCCCTGGCAGTGTGTCCCTTGGCGGTTAGATCCCGGAGCGTGTAGTAGTTGCCTTTGGACTTCGACATTGTCTCACCTTCGACCTTGAGGTGTTCAAAGTGAAGCCAGTATTTAACGAACTGTTTGCCAGTGGCTCCTTCACTTTGCGCGATCTCGTTCTCATGATGGGGAAAAACGAGATCGATACCTCCAGCGTGAATATCAAAGGTCTCTCCCAGATACTTCATCGACATAGCTGAACATTCGATATGCCAACCGGGTCGTCCAGGTCCGATTGGGGACTCCCAACTCGGTTCAGCCTCGTTGGCCGGCTCTTTCCACAACGCAAAGTCGCGAGCGTCTTCTTTTTCGTACCTGTCTGTGTCAACTCGCTCGCTGCCCCCAACGATGTTACCGGCAAAGTTGATCTTTGAGAGCTTTCCATACTCGGGGAAGGAGCTGATGCGGTAGTAAACCGATCCGTCAGATTTATAAGCATGATCGTTTGCCAGCAACTTTTCGATCAAGTCGACCATCTCGGGAATGTGGCGTGTGGCCCGCGGTACGATCTGGGGTCGTTTACAGCCGAGGGCATCGGCATCTTCCCAAAGGGCGGCGATGTATTTCGCTGTATAGTCGTCGATGCTCAGACCAGCTTCCTGCGACTTGGCAATAATCCGGTCCTCGACATCCGTGATGTTCATCACGTGAGTAACCTTGTAACCTTTAAACTCCAGATAACGGCGCAAGATGTCAGCGGCGACCGCTGAACGAAAGTTGCCGACATGTCCGTAGTCCCACACGGTCGGTCCGCAGTAGTAAAAACGCACTTCGCCCTGATGAAGCGGTTGAAACTCCTCGAGCTTGCCGGAAAGCGTGTTGTGGAACTTGAGCATAAGAAAATTTCGGAATTCGGATTTCGAATTTAGCTTTTTAACAAACTTGAAACGCGGTCTGCTGCATAAGAATCGCGTCAACTAAAGTTAAGCCCAAAGCCCAGAGTCCAAAGCGCGAAGACAAATCCGCAATCCGCAATCCGAATTCCGAAATTTTATTTCCGAATTTCTTCAAAAGTGTTTCCAACCTTCGGGCTTCAGATCCCAGAGACGAGATCCTTCGGATACACGAACGCCTTCTGACTCGGGCCTTATTTCGCCAATCTGCGTCAAGCCTGTCCCGTCGACTTTGCGTGGTAGCCTGGCCACCTTATCGGGGGAAACTGTAAAGAGCAGTTCAAAGTCCTCTCCACCGTGAAGCGCCAACATAATTGGATCCAACGCGCGACGCCCACATAGGGCGGCGACTCGGGAGTCAATTGGGAGTTTTGCTGACTCAACAACGGCCCCTACTCTGCTTTCGCGACACAGATGATGCAAATCAGAAGACAGACCATCACTAATATCGATCATAGCTGACGCGAGTCGCTCTTCACCAAGCACAAGACCCCAACCTACACGCGGCGCTGGACGAAGATGACGCATTAGTAGTTCTTGTATAGAACGGACGTCGGGATCCTCCAGTTCATGTATGCCCACGCGGGCACCACGCTCAATCAGTCGGAGACCGGCAGCAGAACCACCCAGAGATCCAGACACGAATATTAGGTCACCGGGCTTAGCGCCACTCCGCATTACCGCGTGTCTCTCCGCGCATTCACCAATCACGATCGAATCGATGACCATCTGGCCGGGCGTCCGAGATATATCTCCGCCAATGACACGCACCTCGTACGAGTCCGCGAGCTCCAGGATGCCCTGATACAACTCGTTTACAAAGTCAGAGGCCCAAAGGTCAGGAGGGACAGCCAGCGAAACCATTGCGAAGCGTGGTCGCGCTCCCATTGCGGCAATATCTGAAAGCGAAACAGCCAGCGCTTTGTGACCAAGCAATCGCGGCTGTGTCGCGTCGCGACGAAAATCGACCTCTTCCACGAGTAAGTCAGACGAGATTACGGTGTCACGCCCAGTAAATTGTTTGATTACAGCTGAGTCATCTCCAATACCGCGCAATAACTCTGCTGGAGCACCGCGTGCTTCGGTTTGCGCTCTAAGATGTTCGATAAAATCAAACTCGTTCATAACGAGAATTTCGAATTGCGGATGTCGAATTTCGAATTTAGAAACTGATAAGCCGCGGATTAACGTGGATTAGACGGATCTGAAAGAGTTCTCCTGATGATTCACTGGGCCGTTTCCCTCATTTTCTTCCGAAACTGATTTGTATTCGGCCTCTCTCAGATCCGCGTTTATCCGCGCAATCCGCGGCTGATTTCGTGCTTTTCAAAATCGAAAACCGAAATTCGAAATCGTTAATCCTTAAAGGTTTCTGCGAAGTGAATCCAGTCCGGCTTCAATCGTTTCGAGTGATGTGGAAAAGGAGAAACGCAGATGTCCTTCACCGTGTTCACCAAACACAACGCCTGGAACAGTCGCCACCTGAGCACGGTCGAGCAGCAGTTCCGCCGCCTCTCGACTGTCGCCGCTAATTCGCGTCACATCAGGGAAGGCGTAGAACGCGCCCGCAGGTTTTTCGCAGGTGAGTCCCAACTCATTTAAACCTGCCAACAGCAGATCACGGCGCTGGCGATACGCAGAGCGGTGTTCTTCGAGAATGTTCGACTTCGTATTGAATGCTGCAAGCCCCGCCCATTGTGTCGGGGTGGACACGCCATTGGACGAATAGAGAGTGGTTTTGCGCAAGCCGGTCATCCATGGTTCGCAAGCTACGGTGTAACCGAGACGCCATCCAGTCATGGCGTACGACTTGGAAAAAGTAAAGCTGGTAATGGTCCGTTCAAACATTCCGTCGATGGAGGCGATTGAGAAATGCTCACCATCGTAAACAAGATCCTCGTATGCTTCATCGGCAATTACGATCAAGTCCCGCTCCTGAGCAAATCGAGCTACAACTTTTGCTTCGTCTCTGGTAAAGACCACGCCGGTCGGGTTCTGAGGAGTGTTGTAGTAAATAGCCCTGGTGTGTTCACCCGCAAAGCGCTTCAGCGTTTCTTCCAAACCCTCAGCTCGCGCAATTTCAGTTGGTACCAGGACGGCTTTACCCTGACAGTGAGAAATTAGATCTTTGATTGGGGTCCAGAAAGGTGAAAAGACAAGCACTTCGTCGCCGGGATTCACGACCGACTGAAACGCACTAAACAATCCCTGCATGCCGCCGTTCAAAATAATTACATCCGTCTCGCTTGCTGGGATGTGATTCTGTTCTCGCAGTTTTTCGGCAATGGCAGCGCGGAGCTCTGGAATTCCTGAGGACGGTGCGTAACGCGTGCGGTTCTCTTCGAGAGCCTTGACCATCGCCGCTTTTATGAACTCGGGAGTGTTCATATACGGCTCCCCGCCTTCGAATTGATAAACCGTAGCACCGGATGCACGCAGTTTCATGATCCGGTTACGAATATTTACAATGTCGGAAAAACCAATTTCATCGAGTCGCGTGGCGAGACGAAAAGCGGTGGGCGACCTGGTCACTGTTTGCAATGATCCTCCACTGGACTGCTAATTGTGCGGAATGACGCGTGATTATAGCTTTGCGCATCAGGAGTCGTCTAGCGAAGGGTTGTGGTACTGATGCAGCTTCACATGCGCCGTCGATCAACCACCGCGCCGAGAAACACGATAGCGACTGGGGTTAATCGAGCAACGGTTAACCGGCCATAGGGCCACTCAGATTTGGGCACACCTGTCTTTGCTCCGGAGGAGCAGCATGTTTATAGCTTGTGGCTAGGTGACAAACTGGCGCTGCGTAGGAGCGCAATGTACAAGTCCATCTGGCATGTCGCCCCTGACGGAGCGAACCATTATCTAGTGCCCTGAGGCTATAAACATTCTGCTACTCCGAAGCCGAAGCAGATGAGCCAAGTGCATGAGGTTGATCAGCTGAAAATTGCTGGGCGACCGAGGCCAAATGCTTATAGTTTACCTTTAAGACTTAGTTTTAACTGATCCCACGTAAATATAACTGTTGACACGCGAAATGCGCGCCTTGTAACATGCCTGCGTCCCAGCAGCTGGACCTAAAACTCGCCGCAATCTTCTTTAACTTCCTGGACGCCAGCGATTAGAGAAAACTTGGTGCTGCGATCCCCGACAGAGGTTCGACCCAGCAGCCGGGCTTGCCTCAAAACTTTCGATCGATCAGAAGGGAAATATGAAAATACTCCTTTCCAACTTTGCGCTTTCGTTGATCGTTCTTGCTGGTCTTACAGCCTCGGCCCAGCAGCCCGCGGCCAGCCGTCCATCACCAACCCCGACGCCCAGGCCTGCGGCGTCGAGTCCTAGTCCTGCTTCCAGCAGCGGCGTAATTGCTGACGGTAAGATTGCCATCATTGACACCGAGGCGTTCGCGGATCCTAAAACGGGAATTACCCGACTCGTCAGCGCATTCGACGTAGTCAACCGCGAATTCAAACCGCGCAGTGATGAACTCCAAAAACTGCGCGCTCAGTACGAGCAGTTGGGAAAAGACATCGAGGCCACGCGCTCTGTTGAAGATCAGAGAGCTCGGAATGCAAAGATTGAACAGGCAGAAGCTTTGAAGAAAGACATCGAACGAAAGACGCAGGATGCACAAAGTGCTTATCAGAAACGCCTACGCGACGCGACTGAACCAATCTACAAAGATATCAGTCCAGCGTTGCAGGCATTTGCGCGACAACGCGGCGTCAATGTGATCTTCGATGTAAGTAAGCTTGGAGAAGTTATGTTCGTCGTCAACGAGGCCGTTGACTTAACGCGCGCTTTCATAGCTGACTACAACCAACGGAACCCGGGGACGGCAGCAGCACCTGCGCGCCCATAACTTTAGTGCTTGTCTCGGATCTTGGAATGACTCATTCAGCCGTAGCTATTCCTGAAAAACTCTTCTTCAAGATTGGTGAAGTGTGTGAGCTTGCCGGTGTGCAAGCGCATGTGTTGCGTTATTGGGAGTCGGAGTTTCCCATGCTCGCCCCACAGAAGAATCGGGCGGGACAGCGAGTCTATCGAAAACGCGATGTCGAGATGGCGCTTCGAATCAAAGAGCTGTTGTACGAGGATCAATACACAATTGCTGGAGCCAAGAAAAGACTCGCGAATGATTTGCGAGGTGGGAAGATCAGGTCCGGAGAAAAGGAAGCTGGGGAGGGATATGCATCTCAATCCTTAGCGAACGAAAAGGCAATGGCACAAAGGCTTTCAAAAGTAGCAACCAGTCGACTAGGTTCCAGCGATGGAACCAGGACGGCGGAAGATCGAGGAGCACTCCGGCGGCTGGCGGCCGAATTGAAGGAGCTGCTCGCGATGCTTGAGAAAGAGAGTCAGGCTTCCAAGAAATAAGTTCTTTTGATCTGCCGCTTCTCGTAGGAAATTGAAATGACTTACCGCGGGACTTCTTACCTGTTAGCAATAGACTTCATTCAAACCATCAAAGGGCGCGATCACGAAGTCCACTAGACTGCACGAAAAGTCCTTATTTCTTGACGCTTCATATGACATCGTGGATCGTTGCCAAACTATCGAATGAAAAAGCTTCATACTGACCAGCAGTTGATTACCGTATTTGACAATTGATTTTTTCCAGAGATACTTAATGCCCATTACGGGACGTGGCGCAGCCTGGTAGCGCGCACGCTTGGGGTGCGTGAGGTCCCGAGTTCGAATCTCGGCGTCCCGACCAAAACCTAGTATCGTCAATAGCCTACGGCCACTGTTCTCGGTGGCCGTTTTCCTTACTGTGACAAGTTTGTGGCAGTGAAAAACCATCTGGCTCGAATGAAAGGGATCCGATGTGACGAAACCGTGAGGAAACGGCGAAATAACCTAAGGGACAAAGGCCGTCAGGAAAAGAGGACGGGCAGGGTTCTTCCCGAACCGTGCCCGCCATTTCAATGCTATGGGTCGTTGCGCGGTCGCATAAAATTCTGAAAAACATAATTGGCGACATTGCGCCCGACTGATTGCCCGGCGGTTTGGTCAAACGTGAAATGAATCCCGCCATAAACGCGACTCCGCTCTTCTTCGTTCGCCATCGCCGTAAAGCCGGCGTACGAGCGCGTCGCGCCCCCAACGCCTTCCCAGGTATGTTGAAACACAACGTCGTCGCGCCCGAAAAACAGCGCGAGCGTGGTTGATTGCGAAGTCCCGATCGCCGCGTGGTTTCCCGCGTAAGTCGGATACGGCGGATTGCCAATCAGAGATGACCAGTTTACATCCTGCGACGTGTTCGGATTGTCGTCCTCATCGGCGCGTCGTATCGCCGTCACTGGTCGCCACAAACCGTGGACGAATTTGCTGGTCATGGTGGTTTGCAGCGCGTCGTGAAATGAGATGTTCATCAGCGCGAACAGCCGTGCGTTTTCCGCCGTCGTTGT
>DASSCG010000348.1:0-5073 GCA_035697925.1 Pyrinomonadaceae bacterium | reverse complement strand
GCTTTATCCCACGGGCAAACCCCACGAATATAAAACCGATCCCGCTTATTACATCTCGCTGATCGGTGCTAGCCGAGTGCTAGTGTCAGACGCCAAAGGCAGAACTGATGATCTTTTTCGACCGGGATCCATCCGGCAAGTTGAAGCGACTTATGATTTCTTCGGACCCAACACACTGTTCATCACCGTGTCAGCCAGCGAAACATATTCGATCACCTTCGAGACCAAAGACCCTGCGATGATCCTTGAAATAGTCAAGGGAAAAGGAAATGTTTCACCGGATGAAGCAATCCGTTACAACGATCTCGTGCTCAACAAAGCAACGGCCAGGTTTCAAGTGAGTGCGGCGGGCGTGACGCCGCTACAGATCGACGCTAATCACGACGGTCGGTTTGAATCAACCCTGGAACCATCTGCTCACGTCGTGGGCGTTGCGGCCAAAGACACTCGCGGACCGGAAATCAAATTTGAGGTTCTTGAGCGTAACGCCACCAGTATTCTTGTTGCTATTAAAGCAACGGACAAACAGACCGGTGTGAAAAACCTTTTCTACTCCACTGATGGGGTGCACGAATTCCCGTACGAAGGACCAGTTAGAGTCAACCTCAATCAAGCGACTTTTATCCATGGGACTGCGGATGACAATGCGGGCAACCGTGCGTACCGGATTTACCATTTTGATAAGCGTCCGTGAATTAGAGGCTGGTTGGACATCGCGTGCGGGACAGAGATTTTCCGTCCCCCACGCAGCGTTCAAGATGAGAAAGAGGTTGTCGTCAAGTATCCAAGTGCCGCTTACCCATCAACGTTCGGCTCTTCAGGATGAAGCCGTCCAGGATTGCGCCAGGAACGCATCGTCTATCGGTGTCTTTGCAATGTTATGCATGTAATTGGAAATTGACGTCGAAGTGATCCCAAGCACAACTTCCAAGAGCTGAGCCCGAGAGAAACCCGCTTTAAGAAATCTTTGAATATCCTCTGACGCTAAATGCCCCTTGCTCCGAACGATTTGACGCGCCAGGGCGATGATGGCTTGCAGGCGTGGGTCGGAAGGAGACTTGCCGGCGCGAAGTAGTCGCAAATCCTCCTCCGGAATTCCATTCTTCCTGGCAAATGTAGAATGGGCCGCCATGCAGTATGTACAGTTGTTCTCAAAACTGACGGCCAGAGCGATCGCTTCGCGTTCGACCGGAGTGAACGCTCCGCGCCCGTTGATAGCTCTAAGAGATGTGAACGCCTCAAGCAGGTAGGGTGATTCAGCCATGGTGGCCGCAAGATTAGGAATGAATCCGACTTGTCTTTGTAGCAGCTCCAGGGCCGGCTTTGAATCCTGAGGAGCAGATTCGAATGTATGAATGTTGAAGTCTGTCATGTACTTTTCCTTTCTTGTTACTGTTCCTTCATCCTCTTCCGCAGGCACACTACGGCCTCGGCATGAGCGCATATCCGCCCACTCCAAAAACAGATCATGTGATTGAGGAAGTTAAATCGACGCCGTTGTTTTCTCGTGTTCTACGGGAAATTGAATCTCGGTGTTATCTCGTCGAGTTGGTCCGCGCGTGGTGGCTGAATCAACACTTCACGGCCGGCCCGCTGGTACGATATCCATATTCTTCCACGCATATCCTCATGCCAATCCGGTGCGCTGCATCAGATCGGTGAAGCGCTGGTCAGAGCGAAGACAATCGAAAAGCGGCATGACCTTGAGCAAAGGTAATGAGTCGCAGCGCTCCTTCTCAGCTTTTTCAAGAAGGGAGAACACTTGATCCCATTCGCCCAGCGCCGTGTACACCACGACGAAAGGGAAACTCCTGAGGCGCCTGAGCTTCGCCATCTCCTTCATCCGCTCCAGAACTTTATGAGCTTCCTCTCGGTTACCTGAAATCGCGTAAGCGTGCGCGAGGAATCCGATCATCTCCGGTGTATCACCCAGCAGATCGAACGCTCGTTGAAGAGCAGCCAGGGCCTCATCGAACATCCCTTTCTGTGCGTAGGCGAATCCCATAATCTTGTGGGCCACTCCGAAGTTTGGCTCGGTCTCCAAGATCGTGCGGCAGCATCGGAGTGCTTCATCATACTGTCGCGCGAAGTAGTGAATGCGAGCCACATTTACACTAATGATCGGGGATAAAGGATCGAGCTCTTGAGCTTGTTGGATTTGCGCGAAGGCCTCATCAAATCTTTCCGAGATAGCTAAGTGCACCGCATACCATTGATGGGCGGTAGCGTAATTGGGATTTAACTCGATCGCGCGCTGGAAACCTTTCTCAGCTGTGGTCAAATCCAAACCGTAAAGCATCGTGATTAGGCCGAGCGAGGCGTGTGCTTCGGCAATACTCTCATCCAGCTCAAGCGCCTTGAGTGCCGACGCTCTTCCATTCCGATAAGAGTCTTCAGACGCCAGCAGCCCGTACTCACAAAGCATGATGTAGCAGTCCGCCAAACCGGCATAAGCCCGCGCATAGAGGGGGTCAACGTTCAAAGCACGTTGAAAGTATTCGAGTGCCTGTTTCAATCCGACTTCCGTTCGCTTGTTCCAGAAGAACCGGCCCTTGAGACACAAGTTTTGGGCTTTGACAACGGCCGCTTCCCGTCCGGGCTCAATAGTGAGGCAAGGGTCCGCTTCTGCGCTCACAGCATCGTACTCGTGCACCTCGCGCATGCTGGCGACAAAGCGGTAGCCGCGTCGCGGCACGGTTTCGATGAACCGCTGCCCGTCCTCTCCTTCCCCTAGTACCTTTCGGAGCGTAAAGACGTTTTGCGAAAGGTTCGATTCGTCAACGAAAGTGTCGGCCCACACCTCCTGCATAACTCGCTTCTTCTCGGCCAGTCGCCCGCCATGTTCGACGAGGACCCTCAAGGTCTCGAAGACTTTCCCTGCGAGCGGCACTGGAATCCCATTACGCAGCAAACAGCGTTCAATCAAATCAAGTCGAAAATTGCCGAACTCGTAGCCCTGTAAACGCGGTCTGGGGCTGTCGATTGGAAAGAGAGAATATGGCGGGCGCCGCGTGGCCAGGTCAGCCAGAGGCAGTCTTGATGCGTAGTTCATAACCGTGTCCCTAGGTTGAAGTTGGCGCCTTCCGATGAATAGGTACGACGAAAGTTGTTGGATTGGATCTCTCGCCGCCATTCAATTCAAAACACGCGACTTGAGCACTTCTTGAGAACTAATTGAGCGTTTATTGAGAAGTTCCTGCATCCGTTCAGGTAGGTGCGATCCGTATTGATCTTTTGAAGTTCGAAGAGATGGCGCCCAGAAAGTCGTGAGGAATAACCAGACGTGCTGAACAAAATGATTGCCACTTATCCAACGTGGTTCAATCTGCCCATTCGCCTGGCACTCGGCGCCGTCATGATCGCGCACGGCGCGCAGAAAGTTCTCGGCAGCTTCAATGGACCGGGTTTCAAAACATTCATCGCCGGCAACACACCTTTCATTTTCATGCGTCCGGCCTGGTTTTGGCTGGGTGCAGCCGCGTTGTCTGAACTACTAGGTGGTTTACTCGTTGCTCTTGGGCTCGTGACTCGCGTCGGCGCCTTCTTCATCGCCTGCACGATGTTGACTGCAGTAGTCGGCTTTCACCTATCCGGCGGTTTCTTTGCGGGTAATCGTGGTTACGAGTATCCGCTGAGTCTTTTGGCGATGGCCCTGGCACTACTGATCTCGGGCGGTGGCCAAGCTTCTTTGGATCGAGTTCTGACTGGGAAAGGTATTAAATGAGCTTTGTGGGTCGCAGTGAGTGCTCAGTAATGACCTGCATCAGATGTGGTCAGTTTGAAGAAAGGATCTAATGGAATACGGAACCGCCCTGTGACACGATCAAAAGCAGCGCGCCGTTAATTGAGAAGGGGGTTTCGTCGATTGTGCCTGCCATCGCGCAGCGATAATCTCCGGGACCGAACTCCTCAGCACCAACATGAAAGTCACCTTCGATTACGAGGCACTCCTCGAGTCCCACATGGCGGTGACTGCGCAGCTTAATGCCAGGGTTCATTTTGATCAATGTGGTCGTTGTCCCGCGCCGTTCATCAAAGAAGAGTTGTTTTTCGAACACCCCCGGCGCCGTCTCCGTCCACTGGCCCTCGTCTGCTCGCAAGCTATAGTTCTTTATGGCCTCGCGTAGAGGAGGTGAACCGGCCTGGGTTTCTTCCAGCAATCCGGAGATCAATTTTGCCCGGACAGCTGGCGGGGGCGTCGCTGGCAACGCGGCAAAACCAAGGGCTTCGACTACTGACTCGAATGGCTGCAACTCAGACGCGCATAAATCACAGCCTTCAGCAAGGTGATTTTCAACGACGCGAGCTTCATGCTGGCTCAACGCACCGAGTGCGTAGAGTGCCAACTGCTCTTTTATCTGATCGTCAGCGACGGAATGTTTCATCTTTTTAACTCCGCTGCGCCTGGCTGAAGTATGTCGCGCAATTTGATCATGCCCAAGCGGATTCGCGTTTTAACGGTTCCAAGCGGCTGTTCGAGATGTAGCGCAATTTCGCTATGGCTCAAGCCGCCGTAATAGGCCATCTCTATTACTTCTCTCTGTTCAGCGGGAAGTGTCGCGAGAGCGTCGCGAACCGTACCTTGCATCTCGGCAATCGCGGCGGTTTCTTCCACGTCGATTTCCGATCTAGCGTTTTCGTCAAACCCCTCAAATGATTCTCGAAGCAGCAACTCCTGCCGGCCTGAGCGCAATCGGTCAATCGCTCGGCTGCGTGCGATTGTCGCCATCCAGGCCATAGGCGAACCACGCAACTCGTCATAAGAGCCCGCTTGCCGCCACACCTGCATGTAAACATCCAGCAAAACTTCTTCGGCCAGTGCGTGCTCGTTCAGAATCCGTAACAGCAAACCATAGAGTACTTTGCTTGACGTGTCGTAGAGGGAAGTCATCGCGAGTTGGTCACCGGCCGCTACTCGCCTGAGGAGCAAGTTCAAGTCGGGCTGGGAACTCTTTGCACTTGAACCCTTGGGGACACTCACGGACTTTCCCTATTGTGAGTACGTTAAAATTCGGTTGCCTGGATTTATTACAGAAGCGTCTTTCGGTAACCGGCAACACCTTAGCTAATTGA
>DASSCG010000347.1:0-7853 GCA_035697925.1 Pyrinomonadaceae bacterium | reverse complement strand
ACCCTCAGGGAAGTGAAGTCCTGTTTACCTTGAAGGCCTCTCAACCCATGAAGCAAAGAACAATTTAGACAGCCTCAAGGGTTGGGAAGGGTGGTTTACCCCCGCCTCAAGTTGCATATGCCCTCAATCAGCACTTCACTTTCCTGCTGAAGCTGCACTCACGGGTGTATCGCTCACTTTGAACCAATCTCCGGTTCCATCGTTGGTTCGGAGCATCCGCATTAGCTCTCTGAAAGTGAATGGTCTGGCGCCACGACGTCCAAATACCGAGATTTGATTCCCACTCTCGTCCGCAGCCCGATCTCGATCCAGTCCCTTTGATACTCCCAGGGCTTCACCTTTGGTCTTGAAGGTTGCAATCAACACCGGCTGAGGCCGCGGACTAAAGCCGGCATACTCCGGCAGGGTTTCGGGTGAGGTCAGCTGCAAAATTCGTAAGCCGTTGTGACCATCCGCTACATACGCAAAAAGACTCGCATTTGTCATCGCTACCTTCACCTGATGGACATCATTCAACTTCCCATCAGCATTGAAGGTCTGGTCCAGCCGCGGCTGCTCAGGCTGCTCGACGTCAATAATCGCAATCCCCTCCTTCCCATTCGCCACATAAGCATACGTGCGCGCTACGTAAACATCTCGAGCATCCGTGAGTGCCACAGTCGCTCCTTCGACAAGTCGAGCTTCAGCCGGCGTAGTTACATCAATAACTTTCAAACCGTCCCCGTCGACAACGAAACCGTAGCGAAACTGAATTGCGACAGCACGTGGCTCCTTTAACGGTATCTTCTGTACGATTCGCGGATTGAGAGGATCATCGATGCTAACTATGACCAAACCTTCGGCGGTCGTCAGATAAGCGTAATTTCCCGCGATCGCAATATTGTTAGCACCATCAAGCGCTCCATCGGGGTTAAATGCACCCTTGGGGAATTTCACGGGATCCAGCGCGCGTTTGAGATAATTGTTAAGCGGATCGCCGTCGAGTAGCGTCGCCGCGTTAACAAGTATCAAGCCTTCGTATTTGTCCGCCACATATATGTAGGCATACAACGGGTGAATAGGTTGCTCTTCATTGAGCAATTGCTTCCTTTCTTCGGCAGATAGATTACTTGCCGTCGCAGGGTCGATCATTTTCCCGCCAGCCATGAGTCGCCACCTAGCAGGATCGACGGCCAGAGTAGTAGGTGCAGCAACAGCCGTCGCGTATTTGCTATCCACCCAGAACTTCTGCCCAAAGCGTGAGACAGGGGCTGTGACAATTCGCTCCGAGAAACCTTTCTGATCGATCTGGGCAACATCATAAACTCGCAGCCCGCCTTCTCCGGCCGCGACGTAGGCGTACTCACCTCGTAATTGAACTTGCAGCACTTTCGGATTGCCCACATGTTCAAAGAAAGTTTTAAGTTGGCGGTCGTCGTTGACAAAGTCTTCGTAATTGGATGGGAAGGCGACCTTATGAAGAGTACTTCCAAATACCGCCTGGGGATCCTCTCGTTCGGTAGCTAAAACAACCTCAAGCGCGTGGTCACCGGCAACGTAAACATAACGCCCCATAAAGTTAACAAAATTAGTGCCTTGCAAAAGCACCTGGGCCATCCAGGCGTTATTGTCATTTTTATCTGAAACGTGGCAATCACTGCAGCCTTTGGTTTCTTTGGAGCGCACCGTGTGAGGTACGTGGGTGTTGAAGGCTTGACCCGCAAAGCCTTCAGCTGAGGTTGTCTGCTGTTGTGAATAAATCCACTCGCGATTTTGATTTTGCGAGCTGACCAGAACCGCTGAAGACGATCGCACCGGCGCGATTCGATTCCCGGTGACGGTGCCGTCGCGCCCCAGCATGAAAATATCGTCTCGCAACACCTGATAGTTGTACTGCGTGAAGTTCCGCGTCTTGCCCCCTTCATTGTGGCGATTCGGCATTTTCCGATTCGCTTGCATGGAAAGGTGACAACCAAAACAACTGGTGACCCACGAAGAGTGGCAAGCGAAACAAGTCATGTCTTTGTCGCGGTGGGCGAGTTGGTTGTCATCACTGGGAACATCGCCCCAGGTGCGATTGTCTTTCCGAATAGTCTTGGCGTACTGCGACTTTTGGTTGTAATCGCGACTTCCAGTAGTAACCGTGTCGAGTGTTTGCGGCACACGCCACCAGCGGCCGGAAACCACCATTGAGTTCTGGATAATGTCACCGGTCTTTAACTCGACATCATTTCCCTGCTCATCTTTTTTCTTTTGGTCTCGGCGCAGTACCTGGAAGGCCGAGATCCTTTCGCCTTCAGGATTACGGAATTGGATTTGTCGCAGATCTCTTCCTACGAGCGGCTGGTTCTGGGTTTTACGCCGGGTCGCAGCAGCGCCTGTTACTGCTGCAGCAGCTGGACCCGAGGTGAACAGCTTCGCCCGTTCTCTGACCGTTCCGTGGCAGTCTTCGCAGGTAATTTCAATTGCTGCACGTGGTTCGTTGTATAAATTGCCATCCCCATGAGCGTCCTGGCGGAAATGGCAGTCAACACAGTGCATGCCTTTCTCTAAGTGGATGTCGTTGAGGTGAACGGCCTTCTTGAATTTGTCGGGATCTCCGGCGGCGACTACGCTTCCTTCGGCGTCAAGCAAGTTGCCCTTGCGGTCGCGTTTGAAGACCTTACGAAACATCCAACCATGGCCATGGAAGTCTCCGAACTGGGTATTCTTCAACATCGCGTTGAAATCTGCAGAACCGGTCTTGGCAAGGAAATCAAGATCGGACCAGAGTCCTCGCATACTTGCAGCTTCAGGGTTCCGGTCGAGTTTTTCAGCTTCTTCGTCCTGCGAAGGATTGTGCTGGACTTTCGGATACATCTTGTCGCCGTCACTCTCGTTATCCCACCAGGTCATGCCGAGATAGGTGGCCACCATGTTGGTACCTGGGTGCATGTGACAGACCATGCACTGCGACGTGGGAATCTGGCTCGTAAACTGGTGTTTGATCGGATGACCGGAAATGTCTTTTTGAATACTGGGATCACTCGTCTGCGAGCTGCCCATGTTTCCGGCCGTGCTGTAACCTGCCGAGTGAGTTGGATCGCGATCATTCGCGTAGATCACATGGCAGGCTGTACAACCAGAGGAGCGGAAGTCACCCGGATGATCGTTGCTGCCGAGAAAGTTTAGTGTGGGGTCAAGAAGCCGTGTCTTCTGCAATCCAAGAAAAACCGGATCAGTACGATTGTTGGATCCGAATCCACGCGGACTGAGTCCTTTGTCAGGCTTCCCTGGCTCCTCTTCCTTGTCGGGCAGGCCCACTTCCAGACGGCGTTTCCCGCCGCGTTCGAACACTCTCAATACATTGCCAGGTTGGGAAATTTGCCAACGGGGGAGCGGATCCAGGAATTCGAGCAAACCTTTTGTGCGACGCTCTTCGAGACTCGGCTCGGGAACTTGGATCAATGTCTGCGGCGCACCAGTCTCGCTATAGCTTTCACCGAAGCGCGCGTCTTTTAACGGGAAGCCGCCATTGTTGTAAAGCGCGGCGCCCCAGAGCATTGCTCCATGCGTCATCATGCTCCGGGCGACATTTTTGGACTCTATCTCATGGCAGCTGCTGCTACCGCAGGTTTGCGTAGCAACTCGAACATCACCTGGGTTGACGAACCGCACAAACTCCCAGCTCTCACGCGCCAGCAGCGTATTGCTCCGCTCCGGGTTTGAACCCGTATACTTTCCATCACGCTTCCATTCGTCGGGAAAGCGTGGGCGTACATGCGCCTGCTTCTTAACCCGCTCTATCTCCTTTGGATCTTCGCTGGTCTTTCGGGGTGCAGGGTTGCCACCATGACAAGCCGTGCAGCTCAACCCAACGGCGTCTTTGCCATCCTTGAGTTTTGAGAGCGTCTCAGTGGTTCCATACTTATGCATCGGCTCGATCTGGCCATGGCAAGTGATGCAGCCTTCGAGCTGTGGTGCCGGAGTGGTGGTTTGTGAACCTTCCTGCGCTTTTGAGTTTCGGCCAAACCCAGAGCGGTCGATTTTAGGCGGATCGATACGGCGAGCTGCTATGCCTTTGTTGGCCGAGGACACACTGGATGCTGCCTCGGAGGCCGACGATTGGGAACTCCATACCAAGATACTGGCAAACAGCGCTAGAGGTATTATCGCCACCAACAGTCCGAATTGTTTCCCGCTACTTTGCATATTTGGAAACCGGTGAAACTGAGGAATCGATTTTATGTATCCTTGCCCTACGCTCTTTTCATTTAGCCGATCGAGTCTTTGTGCTACTTCTTGTGATTTCGTTGATCGTTGTTCGGTCATGTCTCGATGCGAGATCAAATAGACTAATTCAGAAAATCAATTTCAACTGCGCAAAGAGGGAGTACAAGGGCTTGCGAGGTGCTATTACGTCAGGCTCGCAGAAGTCTCCGACATTGGGCGGACAGTTTCGCGAGCGGTCCGTGAAAATATCTCGAAAACCACTACCTGTCTGCAGTGTCGAAGCTCCAAATGTGATTTGCACGTTATTGATTAAGAATGGGCGGTAGGCTACGCCCAGACTGTAATCGAATCCAATGTCATGCCTGATGCGATTTTGAAAAAGAATGTATTCGAGCGGTTCGGTGCGATGAAAACGAAGATAGTTGGCGTTAAAAACCGCCTTGATCCGCTGGGTTACCTCGACGTCAACGCCGGCGTTATAAATGAAGATCCCCGGATTAACGAAGTTCGACTGCCCCTGCGTCTTGCTGCTACGTAAACTCGGTAAAAGACTATTCGGTTGGACCAGCCCGACTCCCGTCTGAGTCAGACGAATACCATTGCGGTTCCAAAAAGAAAACTGACCGCCGACAAAATTTGGGTCGTCGAAAATCGCATCAAAGCCGGTGCCTTTATCGTCAGTCGGGTTCTTGTCACCCTGGGCCCAGAAGAATGATCCACGGAAGCGCAGATAGTCCATGTCCACGGACGCCTCCACGGCTGCCATGTGTGACTTCACGCGTATACGCCTGCCGGCAATTGGATTTCGCGTATCGCTGCCAAACGCGTAGTAATAAGAATTCGTCAAATTAATTCGGCCCATGTGCCCGTCGCCGTTTACACCGATGTACCCGATTTTAAGGGCGTGGGGACGAACGTCGCCGATCAAAGACGGTCTCACCAGGAAACCATTTCGATCAAACTCGATGCTGCTGCGGTCGTCGTTGTAGTGAAGACTGCCCTCTATGGTGTAACCCTTGGTGATGAAATCCTGACGAAATAAGTTTGCGATGTAAACGTTTTGATGCCGCGTGTCAAAACGATTTAGACCGCTGTTGGTGTCCTTTTCCAACATCGAAAAGTACATACCGTTGAACTGATAACGATTGTTATCAAAGGCGCCGAAGATTCGCGCACCGAGATTGTTATCAGAGAAAAGAAAACCGCGGAAATCAGAAACGAAGGGTTGGATACCGGCGCGTACTGAAACGAAGTCATAGTTTTCATTCACGTCCACCAGCTTCACTTCGCCGAAAGCTTCTTCAAGTGAAATATGACTATCAGTGCGATTGGTTCCCTTGCGAACGTCGATGTTTACAACGCCGTTCTCGCGGGCGTTGAGGTAATTAGGAACGCTAAAGGTCGGCGAGATCTTAATTGCCCAGTCTCTGGGCTTGAACACGGTATCGCCATGAAATAACTCAAAGCTCAACTGAACCGTTTCGCTAAATGCCAGTTGCTCAGGCTGTCCGAAAAATTCGCCGCTGCTTGGTTGGTCGCTACTGATGTCCGAGGAGGTCGGCACGCGGCGAAGCTCAAGCACGCTTGTGCTCGCTCCGGATAGAATCATGAAAATTTTATTACCCTTAATCGGGTAATCGCCCTTGAGAACGCTTTGGTTGTAAGGATCTAACCAGCGGCCCTTGGTGAAAGGAATGTCCCGGCCGCGTGCGCCGCGATCGCCGTAACGATCATATTCAGGAAATCCTATGCGCCAGCGATCTCTGGATTCCCGCCGATCGGGAATCGATTGTGTTTCTGACGAAACAGTTTCATCACCCGCGTGACCGATGGGTTTGTCAGAGCTCGGGGGTTGAATTGGTTCTGGCTTGACTTCCTCCACCACTACATCGAGCTGTTCCTGCTGGCCCCCCTGGACAACCAAATTTTCAAGGGTGTCGCCGCGGACCAGTGCAAAGGGCCCATAATTTTTCTCTTTATCGAATTTTCCCAGGTGGGGTCTTTCAATCGTTACGCGGTACGCGCCGGCAGGCAATCGGATCGAATAAGTGCCATCCGTACCTGTGCGCTCACGCCGAGATTCACTGGTAACTTGATTTGTGAAGATTATTGTGACGCCTGAAACCGCAGCTCCAGCCGCGTTGCGGGCTACGCCGGTGATTCGACCTTGATCCTGGGCAATAGCCGATCCTCCCAGCGCTACAGAAACAGCCAGGAACAGCAAAACGTGCCGTATCGTGGGGGTCGGTATGGGTCGCATTTGCTCGCGGGGCCGCTAACTAGCCGGCGACGGTGTTCTGATTCTTCTAGTGCTTGTTGAGCAGCTTCAGATTGCCAAGAACCGAAATGCGGGTTGAGTTTGATTGCCCGGCGCTATCCGACGGTGCCGCAACAATCACTGATCTAGTTGCGCGTACTATCGTCAATCGTTCCCGGTGCCCGGGGCTGATGGGACGGCGCCAGGAACGGAAAAGCGCTCCGAAGCGGCACGTCATTGCCATTAGCGTTATCCGGCAGAGGCTGTCTGTTGTTTATTAGAAAATTGAGTATGTCAACCACGTCGTCAGTCAGCCGGCGACCGTTCGGGAAGGCGGCTTCTGGATTTGTCCCTGTGTTCGGGATCGTTAAGTCCAGACGAAGATAGTCTCCCCGCTTCACGATCAGGTCCTCAAAAATTGCGATGCTGGTCGCGTCGGTACGATAAAAATTCTGGAGGGTATCGAGAATTCCCGGCCAGAAACGACGGTTGAAATCGTCCACGGGCGTACCCGAGTTGTGGCTATTCTTTTGATTAAAAGGAATCAACACCACATTCACCGCCGGAAGACCCATTCGATCGATACTAATCCAACGCCCAACTCCAGTGACTTCACCGGTGCGTGTGTTGTGAAACTGCGGCGTTCGTCGCTGCGATTCGATAACCACACCAATATGGTTAGCGTTTCCTCGAATCAGCGCCATGGGAATACTCATTGCTATAGCCATAGTGTTGTAACCCGCAAATGTATCCCGGCCACGATTGAAGACACTTGGGTCTGGCGAGCCCGCGCGTATGGAAGCATTGAAACGCCCGAAGGCGGGTATATCAAAAAAGAACGGATCGTCTGTTAAGCCGGCAAAAAAGATCACACCACTCTGTGAATCGGTAGTTAACACGGGAGTGGGCGCTACCTCCGCAGTATTGCTTGAGTTGGTCGAGGGTGCCGTAAACGTTCTTCCATTCGGCAGGTTGATTGTGGCGGTTTGTGCCTGTGGCGATCCTCCTACTGAGATCCGCGGAGAGAATCGAACATCGATGGCGCCATCGGGTCTGGCATCCCCTGAGGTTTCGAGCTCAAACCTGTAACGCATTGCCGGGTCGAAGATTCCAAAATTTGAAGCCTCACCCGGGACGATAAAGCCGTGCACCGTCATGATCAAAATTAACCGCGAGTTGTCATTCTGATCACGGAAGAAGTAGACGTCGTTCAGATCAGCTCCGCTATCGTGAGCTACGAACGGCGCATCACCATGATCGGCGGCCTCAAACCTGGTAGCCGTCGCGAATAAACAGCCAACAGCTAAGAGAACTGCCAGAAAAACAATTAAGGGTTTTCTTATGAAAGGCATCTATCGCCTCCTCTCAGAACACATGATCCCGGAGGGATGTAAGTTAATAGCCC
>DASSCG010000346.1:0-6250 GCA_035697925.1 Pyrinomonadaceae bacterium | reverse complement strand
GGGTATAACTCATCTCACAACCGACAGCAAAGCCCTCAAAAACTCAATTTGAGTAAATTCATTGTGACTGCATTAACGCTGAAAGCGTTGGCTAATTTAAGCCCAGGGTTGGCTTTGAAACCCTGGGTTCATGAATCCCCCAAAGAAATTCTTCGCAACTCTGAAGGAGTTGCGCGGGGGTTTTTCATGATCGCGGTCGACGCAACCCCTTTCGGGTTGCGTCTAACCAATGTGTGTTATTACTTCCCAGGGTTGCCAGAGCGCAACCCTGGGCTGAAATTGGCCAACGCTTTCAACGTTCAGTTCGACAGTAGCGCCGCGGAAAATACCAACACCAACACCAGCGCGAAGGCGCCGGCGAGCGCGCCGACCCAAGGTCGCGAGGTTGGCTTATCAGCGTTTTCACGGTCCGACGCGACGGGCTCGTTCAGCCAGACCATGTGAGTGAAGGCCTGCATCTCGTCAACTCGCGAATGCACTGGAACGTGGAATTTATTGTGGAAGGGATTGTGAAAAGGATCGTGGATTCGATGTGGTGCTTTCATGGTCTTTACTCCTCACTAACGTTCGCTGAAGGACTCAGCCACCGTTGCAATCCCCAAGGGCAACGACCATGCCGGATCATGATCTAATCGTATTTGCTGAAGTTTTAGGGCGGTCAGGTGAAATTAGGAGAGAGGAAATACCGATTTCCGGCGGCCAGTACACCAACTCGGGCAGTCACAACCCGGCGAGTTAATAATAACGGCTTCGCCGCGGCGAAGACGGTTACGAACGTAGAACCACCGCCTCAGCTGGTTCCTGCTCGAATGCAGTGTCATCCGCTCTTATCAACCCGAGAGCAGAAATCGCATAGAAGAGCATTGCAACTAGCACCAAGTACTTAAACCCAAGCGCCATCGAGCTATATTCTGCCAGTCCGCCCATCATGGCCCCGGCGATGTTGACGCCAAAGGCAGTATCGGGTCGGGTGGTCCGCCTAAATGATGCTGCAAAAATGACTCCCGCAAACAATATCGGCGTAAACACCAGCAGGCAGGAGCCAAGCACTTGACTGCTGCGATTCATTCCCAGAAAAAAGTCGAGAGGAATGACAACGTTCAGCGCCAGGCTTATGAGCAGACCCGCGTAGTATGGCCATAAGTGCGCGGGCTTGAACCTTAGCGTCCAGAGATTCGCAAGCAGAATCATCAACAGGACGGCAACGAACACTACTGAGTTCACGACCCAGGTACTCCCGAACAGCAGCGCCATAGTGACAACTGCTTTAGTTTCAATCAGCATGAATCCTGCACCCAAAAAGAACAGCTGAACATTCAGTAAACTTCCGAAGCGCGTAGACTTGATATCTTTCTTTTGCCGGGGCAGGAATAGAACTATCAGCAACAAGCCGAGCCCGCCCATGATCAGCATCCCGCGCAAGCTCAACGTCGGGATCATGGGCGCACGCAAATACAGGAACGGCCAGTCGTCGGACGGAGTCAGCAAACTGCCCTCAGGGGGCAACACGGTCGCTAATCCAAAATGTTGCCAGCGAGACGCACTCGCTTCCTGTCTCTCCGGCAGCTGTTGCCCGTTTTGATTTTCTGGCTGCTGCTGAAATCCGTTCGGTGACGTGGGTCCGGGTGGCTCGTCGTTGCGAAGCCAATAGTCAGGCTGGTTGGCAAAGGTGTTCCGCAGGTCGCCGGTGGCTCCGGCGAAGAAAATCGTGAAGTCTCCAAAGGTCGCTTTCTCAGGCTCAATGACGCTGCGGTAGGGCAAGGTCAGGACGATCGGACTGCCGGCGCCGAAAACTTCCTCAAGGCTTTTTTGCAAGCGCCCGGCGAGCCAGCCCTGACGAAAATAGTTGTAGATTACGAAATTACCGTTTGGTTTGAGGTGGCGCTGAACATCTTCGAACGTCTGGCGCGTGAACAGAAAACTCTCAAGACGAATGTTGCTATAGCCGCTATGCAACACCAAAGAGTCAACCAAGGCATAGACGATCAGATCGTACTTCCGATCAGTCGAGCGCAGAAAGTTGCGTCCGTCGTCGAGATGAATCTGAACGCGCTCGTCACTATAAGGATTATCCGGATGATAGGCTTTGCCCAGACGGTAGATTGCGGGATCGATTTCCACTGCATCAATATGTTTCGCGCCCCACTGTAAGGCTCGGCTGACGTCATTGCCTGAACCAGCGCCAATGATCAGCACGTCTTCGAATGCCGGCCTGCTTGCATCTCGATTCAACAAATGCGGCAGAGCGTACGCTGGGAAGTTTTCGTTACGCGAGACCATCTGCTGGTGATGGATCAGATTTACCGACAGCGACAGGTCTTCCTTTTTGAAATCAATCCGGTAATAAGGCGACCAGAATTGCTGAACGTCCTGCTGTCCTTGATACTTACCCTGTCCGGGCGTCAAGGCTGCGAGCCAGACCATCAGCAACAGGACTACGACCATCAGCGGAGCCCAGCCGAACAGCCGTCTGGGAAAGCGATGGGCTGGTGAGATGAAGTAGAAGTAGCCCAATCCGACAGCCACCAGTATCAGCCACCAGAACGCGCGTATCTCAAGCCAGGAACATGCAGCAAAAAGCAAGATACCGACGATGCTGCCGATGATGTTGAGTGTGTAACCTTGTACCCGGTTGGGCCAACGCCTTAGCGCCCGCGCCAGTTCCTGTCCTGGACCAATGAATGCCAGCGCGATCACGATGAAGAAGAAACCGCAAAGAACCTCAACCGGAATTGCGTAACGTGACAGATCCTGGATGTGATACTCGGTGCCGAAGTAGACTTGCTGCGGCGAAGCTTGATGGCCAACGTCAACGAACCTTAAGAATGAGCTGCTGCTGATCTCGACCGCATGCGCCGCCGCGAGCGCAATGACAAGCAGCAGCGGCGTCCACTTCAAATAATCGCGGCGGTGCCTGGCTGCCAAACAACCAACCGACATGCCCAGGAAGGATGCCAGCAGTACTACATTAGTGAAAAACGTCAGGTAGAGAACGTGAGCGGGAAACCAACGAATGGCTGTCAACTCCAGAAACAAAATTATCAGGCTGATCCAGAACAACTCGAAGCCGTTACGGAAGCGAGCAGGTTGGGCGGAGTCATTCTTAGGCGAGGGAATGGTTTTCACGGTTCTCTTCTATCCATCATTGTTTAATCGGAGCGCGCGCATGTTAACACGAGGCCAAAATTGAACCACTCAAGAATCATAAATTTGCAGGTTGGGAACGTTGAATGCTCTCCTGAAAGGACAGTTAATAAACGATGATGTGGTGCAGAAACAAAACAGCGCTTTACTTGATAATTGTTCTTCTGAATCTGGCAGTGCCGTTCTCGATTACCGGACAGTCACGATTCGTGACGACTCGAGGAAAGGACCTTGTGTCGGCGGACGGTAAACCGCTCCGGCTGAAAGGAATCAATCTTGGCAATTGGCTTCTGCCTGAGGGCTACATGTTCAAATTCAAGACCGCCAATTCGCCTCGGCTGATTCACACAGTAATCAATCAACTGGTCGGTGAAGACGAAGGCCGGCGATTTTGGAAGGCCTATCACGACAACTACATCACGCGCGAAGACATCAAGTTCATCAAACAATCAGGGTTCAACTCAGTTCGTGTTCCTTTCAGCTACCGCTTGTTTGTATCAGACGCTGGCCCTGCAAAGCTGGAAGGCGAAGGCTACCGGCTCCTTGACGATGTCGTCGACTGGTGCAAGAAGGAAGGTCTCTACGTAATTCTTGACATGCACGGAGCGCCGGGCGGACAGACTGGAGACAACATCGATGACAGCTGGGGATACCCGTTCCTATTTGAAAGTGCCGAAAGCCAGGATTTGACGGTAAACATTTGGCGCAAGATTGCTGAACGTTATCGAAATGAACCAGCCGTCATTGGATACGATCTGCTTAACGAACCCATTGCGCATTACTTTGATGCTGCCGCTCTAAACCCTAAGCTGGAGCCGCTCTATCGCAAAATCGTAGCAGGTATAAGAGAGGTGGACAGGAACCACGTCATCTTTCTCGGTGGTGCTCAATGGGATACCAACTTCAAAGTCTTTGGACCACCTTTCGACAAGAAACTTGTGTACACTTTTCACAAGTACTGGATGGAAGTGAACAAGACTGCCATTCAGGAGTACCTCGATTTCCGCGACAAGCATAACGTGCCAATTTGGATGGGAGAGTCTGGGGAAAACACGGACGAGTGGATCAGTTCGTTTCGGACGCTGTTGGAACAGCATAACATTGGCTGGTGTTTCTGGCCGTACAAGAAATTGAATGCGACTTCGTGCGTCGTATCTATAAACTCTCCCGCGGAATGGGAGGCAATTATCGCCTTCGCGGACGGGCCGCGTACGACGTTCGAAGAAGTAAGAAAGAACCGGCCACCTAAAGAGAAGGTACAAAAAGCGCTGAACGATTATCTTGAGCGGATGAAGTTCGCTAACTGTGGGATCAATCAGGGATATTTGAACGCGCTGGGACTAAAGTGATTGCAAGGTTGCGAGCGAGTCGATATCGTCTTTCTCTCAAGTAGCCATGACTGAAATTCTTCAAGATCGTGCCCAAGCAAACGAAAAGCAAGTACGATCCACGAAAAAACACGAAACATCACGAATTAGCATCTCTCTTCGTGCGGTTTCGTGTGATTTCGTGGATCGTGTTCTCGTCAAACTTTGTTCAAAATCAGAAACTGCGGGCTTGTTTCGCAGAAAGCCCAAGACTGACCACATACTTCGAAGGGAGGGGTAACAGGTGAACAGTGCGAGAGTTCTGGTGCTCATTCTGACCCTGCTAACGTTGACTGCCGTGACTTCTCATTCTCAACCTAAGGCAGGAAGAGAGAGCGGCATTCATAGAATATCCATTCACACGGGCTGGCAGTTTCGTGAGGCTGGCAAAGACACCTGGTACCCGGCAAGTGTGCCCGGCTCGGTTCACACTGATCTGCTGAACAACAAACTGATTAATGATCCTTTCTATCGTGACAACGAACAGAAGATACAGTGGATCGGGAAGACCAACTGGGAATATCAGACTACCTTCAACGCCACGCCTGAAATCCTCGAGCGCGATAAAATCGACTTAATCTTCGAGGGCCTCGATACCTACGCCAACGTTTTCGTTAACGATGTATCCCTGCTCAATGCTGACAACATGTTTCGCACCTGGCGGGCAGACTGTAAACGCCTGCTAAAGCCCGGCGCCAACACGCTGCGCATCCTCTTTCGTTCGCCCATCAACGAAGTCCTTCCCATCATGGCCAAGATGAGCTACCAGCTGCCGGCCACCAACGATCAGGGTGAAAAAACAAGTCCGCATACGCGTAAAGCTCCGTACCAGTTTGGCTGGGACTGGGGACCACGTTTCGTTACCAGCGGTGTTTGGCGCCCGGTTTCGCTAGAGGCATGGGATACTGCGCGTTTAGAAGACTTGCATATCCTGCCAAAGAAAGTCACAGCCGCTTCCGCAATGATGACCGCTGAAGTTGAAGTTGTTGCCAACGGCAACGTCAGTGCGACGATCATCGTGGACAACCTTACTGACAAGCGGATGGCAGCAAGACGGCAGGTGAACCTGGCCCCTGGCTCGAATCGCGTGGCTCTCGACTTCGTTGTTCCGCGCCCGAGGCTTTGGTGGCCCAACGGGCTCGGCGCTCAACCGCTCTACAGCTTCAAAGCCAGGCTTTTGATCAATGGCAAGGTGACCGATACAGCTTCGACTCGCACGGGCCTGCGATCAGTCGAACTCAGGCAGCAGCCGGATGCGAAGGGCAAGAGCTTCACTTTTGTGATCAATGGAATCCCTATTTTCGCCAAAGGTGGGAACTGGATTCCGGCAGACAGTTTTCCGACGCGCATCACCAAAGCCAGGTACCGCCAGTTACTGGAATCCGTGCGCGACGCGAACATGAACATGCTGCGCGTCTGGGGCGGAGGCATTTACGAGGCCAACGAGTTTTATGAGCTCTGCGACGAAATGGGAATTCTGGTTTGGCAGGATTTCATGTTCGGTTGCAGCATGTATCCCGGTGACCAGGCCTTTCTCGACAACGTGCGTCAGGAGGCAATCGATAACGTCAAGCGTTTGCGGAACCATCCGAGCATCGTGATCTGGTGTGGCAACAATGAAATCGAGACAGCATGGTCTCACTGGGGATGGAAAGACCAGCTACCCGCTAAACTCTGGGAAGATTACCTGAAGCTCTTCCACGGCGTGCTGCCGGAAGTCTGTCGCTCGCTGGACCCTT
>DASSCG010000345.1:0-6765 GCA_035697925.1 Pyrinomonadaceae bacterium | reverse complement strand
GAGCCGGATCTCGGCCAGTTCCTGGGGCGCTTTCACCGGCAGGGTCTTAAGCCTGACTACATCCAGCAATTGAAAAATCGCAGTGTTCGCGCCAATGCCGAGTGCCAGCGAAAGCACCGCGACTATCGTGAATCCAGGACTCTTTCGCAGTGTGCGCAAAGCGAAAGCGAAATCTTTCAGCATGTCATACCCCCCTCAAAGCATTTTCAATTGCCGATTGCCGATTGCCGATTTTGCTATTGCCCATTTATGACTATGTCTGTTGCTAATAGTTTCTGACTGGTGACGGCATTAACTTCTGCCCACAGTTGGTCGTTCAGTCATCTATCCAATCGACAATTGGCAATCGGCAATCGGCAATGTTCCTCACTCGTACCTCAGCGCTTCCAGCGGATCGACTTTCGTCGCGCGTCGCGCTGGAATGTAAGTCGCCAGTAATGCGACAGTCGTTAACAGCAGGGAAACGAAAATGAATGTGGCGGGGTCAGTGGGACTGATCCCGCTCAGCAAACTTGTAAGAGTGCGCGTCAATACGAATGCCCCAATTAATCCAAGACAAACGCCGAGGGCCACCAGCTTGAGACCCCCACTAATAACCAACCTGAGCACGTCCGCTAAACGCGCCCCGAGCGCCATCCGGATCCCGATCTCCCGCGTGCGTTGAGCTACCGAGTATGAGGTCACTCCATAGATGCCTATGGCCGCCAGTATCAGCGCCACTCCTCCAAACGCGCCTAAGACTGTCGCCGCGATCCGCCCAGGGAAAAGTGACAGGTGCATATGTTCGTCAAGAGTCTTCGCGTCGTAGAGCGGCAGGTTGAGATCAAGCGCGCGCACGGCGTTTCTGACCCCCGCGAGTGCGGCGTTGGGATCACCGGTTGTCCGAACCACCAGACTTGCGCTGTTGTTGTAGTTCTGGCTGATCGGATCCCAGAGAAACGATCGGGGCTCTTCGTAAATATTGAAATACTTGCCGTCCTTAGCTACGCCCACAATCCGGACAAAAGGTCCTTCGCTTTTACCAAAACTGACACGCCTTCCAAGCGCAGCTTCTCCGGATCGTGCGTCGGGAATAAGCCGCCGAACAAAGGTTTCATTTACAATCGCGACTTTCTCAGTGTCTTGCCGATCCTGAGTAGTAAACTCGCGACCGTACAAGAGCGGCGTTCCCATGGTCTCGAAATACCTGGGACCTACTGATGCGACCATGGCCACAGGCATATTCGTGCCGCGTTCAAGTGGCTGGCCCTCAATATGGATGTTGTTGCTTGAATAATTCAGACTGAGGGGAATGCTCGTGGTCAGCGCGGACGACTTCACTCCGGGCAGCGACTCGACGCGCTCAACGACCTGCCGATAGAACTCTTCACCCTTTGCTTGATCATAGCCCTGCAATCCCAGGTCGAACGACACAGTCAAGGCATTTGACGTGTCGAACCCCGGACTCATGGTTCGTAATTGTTGGAGCGCGCGCACCATCAATCCGGCCCCAATTAAGATCATTAATGACAAGGCGAGCTGCGTGACGACTAACCCACTACGCAAACGAGAGCGGGAATACCCGGCCTGCGCAGTCGTATCTTTCAAGGCGGAGGTGAGCACCGGTCGCGTTGCCTGCAGCGCGGGGGCCATGCCAAAAGCTGCCCCCGCGATCAGTGACGTTCCTAGTGAGAAGAGCAGCACTCGCCAATCGACACTGACGTCAATCGTGAGTGGGAAATCAATCGGTGGCCTGAAGGCGAGCAGGAGGTTGATAATCCAAAGTGCAAGCCAAAAACCAGCCACCCCACCGATCAACGACAACAAAATACTTTCGGTCAGCAACTGGCGAATGAGCCGGCGACGGCTCGCCCCCAACGCCAAGCGGATCGCAATCTCTCTGCGTCGATCTGTGGCGCGCGCCAGGAACAGGCCGGCGAGATTTATGCAAGTGAGCAAAAGCACCAGACCCACAGCAGCCATCAGGATCCAGGTGAAGGTAACGACGGAGCCGCGTAAGTCGGGAATTATGAAGCCTGGCGGAGTGAGTCGTACCACCTGGCCTTCATTGGTATCGGGATACTCTTTGGCGAGTTGCTGCGCAAACAGGTTTAAGGAAGCTTCGGCTTCGCTGACAGAGACACCTGGTTTGAGCCGGCCGACACCGAAGAGATTTCCGGAGTTCCGATTATCAATCCACCCGGCACCGGGTTCGATCCATTCGATCATGCTGACCGGCAACCAAATCTCGGGCGTGTAAACCACTTCCGTTCCGTTGAAGCCTTCGGGGGCGATGCCGATGATTTTGAAAGGATGGTTGTTAAGCCGGATCTCTTTCCCAACCAGATCCGGATCACCGGCAAATCGACGTTGCCACGCGCCGTAACTCACAACCACGACGGGATGTGAAAGGCGTGTGCGGTCTTCTTCCGGCAGAAAGGTTCGACCTTTGATGGCCTGGACGCCAAGCACGTCGAAATAATTCCCGGAAACTTCGTAACCCCATATGCGCTCGTTAGCGCCGTCGCGGCTCAAGCTGATTGGCACAAACCTGTAGGCAAGCAGACCCGACAAGACTTGATTGCGATCGCGAAAGTCTTTGTAGTTGGGATAAGAGAAGGCCAAGATCGAATCCGCCTTCCCTCGCAAAGCCACTGAGACGATCTGCTTTGGCTGAGGCACTGGCAGCGGGCGCAGCAGGACTGTGTTGACCAAACTGAAAATCGCAGTGTTGGCACCAATACCGAGTGCGAGCGTGATCACAGCAATTGCAACAAAACCCGGATGCTTCGCGAGGCTGCGGACCGCATATCGAATGTCTTTGTAGAGTGTTTCCATAAATTCATTTCCAATTGCCAATTGCCGATTGCCGATTCAAATTGGATAAATTTGCTGAACTTGAATCGGCCATGCGTTCACTCATAACGTAACGCCACTAACGGATCGACCCTCGTTGCTCGTCGAGCCGGAATGTAGCAAGCGATCAGGGCCACCAGGCTGAGCAGCAAGGTGATCGCTACAAAGGTCAGCGGATCAGTCTCGCTCACGCCAAAGAGCAAACTCTTCATCAAACGCATCAGGACAAAAGAAGCGATCAGCCCAACAGCAATGCCCGCGACAATGAGCAGCATTCCCTGCCCGAGGATCATCTTCAATACATCGCCAACCTGTGCACCGAGCGCCATCCGAATTCCGAACTCATGTGTGCGTTGCGTCACGCTGTATGCGGTGACGCCATAGATGCCGGCCGCCGAAAGCAATAGCGCAAGGCCGCCAAAGAGACCCAGCAGGAAAAGGTTGAAGCGCGGTTGCGTGACTGCTTCTTCAACGATGTGTTCCATGGTCTTAACCTCTGACACAGGCGCCGACTTATCCACCTCGGCGACAATACGGCGGACCTCAGGTGCAAGGCTGGCGGGTTCTACTCCTGTGCGAACCACAACCGACATCCCCGTAAATGTGTCTTGCAGCGCCGAAAGGTAGAATTCTGGGACGGCTTCCTCGCGCAGTTCCAGACTCCGGACATTCGCACTGACTCCCACAATCTCCCACCAAATAGGCTGTCCCTGTGGGTTATTACCGCCCAAGTTAATTCGTTTGCCGATTGGATCTACATTTGGGAAGTCCCGGCGGGCGAGGGCCTGATTAATTATCATCACGAGCGGAGCGTTTTCCGCATCGCGTTCGGTAAATGGCCTTCCCTGGATAATTGGTATGTTCATCGTGCGGAAGTAGTCCGAACTAACACTGCGATAGTTAGTTGAGGGCCACTTATCTCTTGTCTCCAGCGGAGCTCCTTCAATTC
Source organism: Pyrinomonadaceae bacterium (assembly GCA_035697925.1). GTDB lineage: Bacteria > Acidobacteriota > Blastocatellia > Pyrinomonadales > Pyrinomonadaceae > PSRF01. The sequence continues at coordinate 2,981 of DASSCG010000345.1, read as the reverse complement.
TGATCCCGGCAGTTGGCCCTTTCGTGAGGGGCAGAGTATTGATAGCGCCGACCGACTGCACTCCTGGAAGTTCGCTGATTCGCTGTATCACTTGACTGTAGAAAGAAATGTAAACAGCGTCGCGACTATATGTGGGACCTGATGGTGTGAGGCGGACGGTTAGGACCTGCTGTGGGGTAAAACCGGCGTTTACGGATTGCAGCTGCATGAAGCTGCGAAACAGGAGTCCTGCTCCGGCGAGCAACACTACTGAAAGCGCGACCTCGCCCACGATCAAAAGGTTGCGCAAACGATTGTGGCGCTTGCTGCCTGATGCTCCGCGCCCACTCTCTTTCAGTGATTCCTGCACATCGCTCCCGGAGATCTGCAGCGCAGGTGCAAAACCGAAAAGAATGCCGGTCAACACAGAGGCGCTAAGCGTGAAACCGAGCACACGCCAATCCATGTTGATTTCGGTGAGGCGGGGAAAGTCCTGCGGTAACAGTCGGGTCATGAGGACCACGCCCCATTGAGCGAGCAACAGTCCGAGGGCTCCACCCACGAGCGCTAAAATCGTGCTTTCGGTCAGAAGCTGTCGCATCACACGCCATCGAGAGGCACCCAGTGCAGTCCGAATGGCCATCTCTTTCTGACGCGACGCGGCGCCAGCCAGGAGCAGGTTCGCTACATTTGCGCAGGCAATCAGAAGTACGAAACCAACAGCGCCTAGCAAGAGCAACAACATTCCGCCGGTCTCGCCCACCAGGTGCGTATGCAGTGAAACGACTCGATTGAAACGCCTGTTGTTAGTCTCGGGATACTGCTGACGCAAACGCGCAGTAATCGTTTCCATTTCACTAGCTGCCTGTGGAACCGATACGCCGGGTTTCAGCAGGGCCACAGCACTCAGAAACCCAAAGCCGCGCACCTGAGTGACATCCATCTGTTCACTCAATCCAGGCGCAAGTTTGTACGGCGGCACCCAGGCCTCAGTCTTGTCAGGATATTGGAAGCCGGCAGCAGCAATGCCGACTACGGTGTAACTCTGACCATCGATCGTGATTGGTTTGCCAACGAGTTCTGGATCGCCAGCAAAGCGTCTTTGCCAAAGAGCGTGACTAACGACAACGATTGGCTCGTGGCCAGCCTGCTCGTCGGTGGGAATGAAAAAGCGTCCGCGGGACGGCTCAATTCCGAAAACCGAAAAGAAGTCTGCCGAAGTCATCGCCAGTTCAATGCGTTCCGCCTGGTCGGCGGCTGAGAGATTAGCTGGACGCGTGAAGATGGCAGCCATGTGCTGAAACACCGTGTTCTGCGCGCGCCAATCGAGGAAGTTGGCTGGAGTTACCTGTACGCGCTTGCCTTCTTGATTTAGTTCCTGGATGGCAACGATGCGATCGGCCTGGGGATACGGGAGGCGGCGGAGCAATACCGTGTTAACGACACTGAAGATCGCCGTAGTCGCGCCGATACCGAGGGCCAGAGTCACAACTACGATCGCTGTAAACCCGGGATGCTTCAACAAACTCCGAACCCCGTAGCGAATGTCTTGGAAGAGTGTTTCCATAAGGGTCATCCTTCACCAATGCAATAGGACCTATCCGACTTATAGGACCGATGCGACCTATACTTTCTTTCACTCGTACCTCAGCGCCTCCAGTGGATCGACCTTGGTTGCGCGACGCGCCGGGATGTAACAGGCAACCAGCGCGACGGCGATCAATCCCAACGAGACAGTTGCGAAAGTGACCCCATCTGTGGGAGAGACGCCGAAAAGCAATCCCACCATCAATCGAGTCAGCGCGAAGGCACCAGCAAGGCCAACCGCCACGCCAATCAGCGCCAGACTTAATCCCTGCCTTGCTACGAGTATTAAAACGTCACGCCGTTGCGCACCCAGTGCCACCCTGATGCCGATCTCTCGCGTGCGCTGTGTTACGGAATAAGCGACCACGCTGTAAATCCCCACCGCGGATAACGTGAGAGCAATGACGGCAAAGATAGTCAAAAGTGAAGCGAATAAACGCGGCTCGGCCACCTGGCCGGCAAGCGTCTGTGCAAAGGACTCGACTTTCGATTCTGGCAATGCGGGATCAAATGACCAGATCGCCTCTTGCACGGCGTTCTTAACCGTTAGCGGATCGGGATTGACCGAACGCACGAGCAATGTGCCGCTGAACCATGGAAGCTGGGCGAAAGGAACAAGAATCTCTGGTTTGACCGGTTTGTTTGGCTCGTCTTGCCTGACATCGCCGACGATGCCGACGATTTCGCTCGTCCATCGCTGATTCAGGTAGGCAATAACAATTTTCTGGCCCACAGGGTTTTCACCGGCGAAATACTGGCGCGCCAATGTCTCGTTTATAACCGACACTTTGGGAGCGTCCGGCAGATCACGGTCATTGAATTCCCGCCCGGTGCGAAGCGGAGTCTTGAGCGTTTGGAAATAGCTTGGGCTAATGGCGCTATAAGAAACCGTGACATCGCCATTTGGAAAAGGATTGTTCTCGCGGTTGAATGGGAAACCCAGTCCGCCCAATGTTGGGTAACTCATTAAAGCCACTGAGGCTACGCCGGGTGTGCTGCTTACCCGTTCCATGACCTGTTGGGCGAAGGCGTACTTGTTTTCCTGCGGGAATCCAAGCGACAACGCCATTAGCCCCTGCGGATCGTATCCAGGATCTACTTTAAGGAGGCGGGCAAAGCTGTTTATTAGCAGCCCGGCGCCGAGGAGCAGCATCAGGGCCAGAGCGAGCTCAACGCTCACCAGTGCCTGGCGCATGCGGTGAGCACCACCACCAGCACTGCCACGACTCCCTTCCTTTAACGATTCAGTGACATCGGTCTTGGCGGCGTGCCAGCCTGGCGCCAGCCCGAAGATTAGCGTTGTCACGAGTGAGACGAGCACAGTGAACAACAACACAGTGCGATCGATATGGATCTCGCCTCGCAACTCTGAGAGGGATTGATAGGTGAAATTCAGTTGCGGCAGCGACCGAGTC
>DASSCG010000344.1:0-3812 GCA_035697925.1 Pyrinomonadaceae bacterium | reverse complement strand
AGGCTTAGCGACGTGAAAAGCTCCGGCGGCTACGAACAAGATGTGATCGGTTCGGACCATCCCATAGCGTGTGTTAACTGTTGTGCCCTCGACTATCGGCAAAATGTCTCGCTGAACACCTTCACGTGATACATCAGGGCCGTGGCCAGACTCACGGCCTGCAATCTTGTCGATCTCATCCAGAAAGATCATGCCCGAGTCTTCAACACGTTCAATTGCCGCGCGTGCCACCTGATCCATGTCGATCAGCCGTTCTTCCTCCTCCTGCATGAGATACTCCATCGCCTCGTCGACCCTCATCTTGCGTCGCTTGGACCGTCCCTGAAACATGTTGCCCAACATGTCTTTCATGTTGATGCCCATTTCTTCAATTCCTTGGGGCCCGGCGAGCTCGATTACGGGGAAATTCTTTTCCCGGACTTCGATCTCGACTAGACGATTGTCCAGTTTTCCACTGCGGAGCTGGGTACGAAACTTGTCGCGCGACCGTTGAAATTGCTCGTCACTGGGAGTGCTTTGTTCTCCCGCGGTAGAGTCATCGGTGGGAGAATCAAAGTCATAGAGACTTGAGGAAGAACGAGGAGGAGGCAACAAGATGTCCAGGATTCGCTCCTCGACGTTCAGCTCGGCCTTTTCGGCGACCTCATCGATCTTCTCCTGACGAGTCATGTCAACGGCAATCTCGGTGAGATCGCGGATCATGCTCTCAACGTCGCGCCCCACGTACCCAACTTCGGTGAACTTCGAAGCTTCGACTTTCAAGAAAGGTGAATCTGACATGCGAGCAAGTCGCCGAGCGATCTCGGTTTTGCCAACGCCAGTGGATCCGATCATGATGATGTTCTTAGGCATCACATCAACGGCCATTTCCGGTGGAAGCTTCTGACGCCTGATGCGATTACGCAAAGCTATGGCAACCGCACGCTTGGCCTTTCGCTGGCCTACGACGTGTTTATCAAGTTCCGCTACGATTTGACGAGGTGTCATCTCGTCTAACCGAACTTCTTCGTCAACCTCTCCCGCTAAATAGATAACCATTCTTAATTACTTCCAACCTTAAAAGATCTTGCGCTCAGATTTCTTCAACCACAATGTTTTGATTTGAATAGATGCAGATTTCGCCCGAGATACTTAAAGCCTCAACTGCGATCTCACGTGCCGATAGACTTGTGTGCTTCATCAGCGCGCGAGCTGCTGCCAGGGCATAAGAGCCACCGGATCCGATGGCCAGCACGCCGTCATCAGGCGCAATAACATCGCCATTACCGGAAAGCAAAAACGAGCTCTTGTTGTCAGCAACTACCAGGAGGGCTTCAAGATGGCGAAGGACCTTATCGGTGCGCCATTCTTTACTGAGTTCGATAGCCGCACGCTCCAGGTTGCCGTGATATTGCTCGAGCTTGCTTTCGAATCTGGTCAACAGTGAAAACGCGTCGGCGGTGGCTCCGGCAAAACCGGCTAGAATCTTGTCGTTGTACAGTCGTCTAACCTTCTTAGCGCTCGCCTTCATAATCGTTTCACCCAGCGTCACCTGGCCATCACCAGCAAGCGCTACACGACCGTCTTTGCGCACAAGTAAGACAGTTGTGCTGCGAACGCTAAGAGATTCTTTTCCCATCAGTATTAGGAGCACTATAGAAAGTCGCTCGAATGTAAGTCAAGGCGAGGTTATTTCATGTGGTGAGTCAGTTTCGCAGCAAAACTGTCCGACTAAAATCGGATCGCTGCGCAGTTCGGTTGCTGGGCTCAGACCAAACATTGAAACTGCACACTTTGAGCTATGATATGTTGTGATAGATTGACATTGGATCCTGCAAGATGAAGGGACAAACCATGCACGACTACCGGCCTCGCATCGGCATTACAATGCGTCTTGAATTAGAGACCGATCGCTTCTATCTCTCCCGTCACTACAGCGAGGCGGTTGAGGCAGCAGGAGGCATTCCCGTACACATTAGCCTTATTCCCAACAGCCATTATGTCTCGTCGGTGATGGATGGTCTCGATGGAGTGTTGCTTCCCGGCAGCGACTCAGACGTTGATCCCTTGCGTTACGGTCAGGAACCTCACCCGGCTCTGGGCCGTGTACTTTCGATTAAAGATGAAACCGATCTGCTGGTGCTTGCCGAGGTCGAGCGAAGACGTCTGCCATTGTTCGGCATCTGTTTCGGCATGCAGATACTGAACGTATCGCGCGGAGGTACTCTGATACAGGATATTGCATCACAGCTGCCGGGTGCGATAAAGCACGAGCAGGGAACACCGCGCGATCGCCCTTCGCATCGGGTGCGGCTGCTTGAGGAGAGTCGGTTAGCGTCTCTCATCGGACAGGAAGGCGCTCTGGTCAACAGCCATCACCATCAAGCTATTGAGATTGTAGGCCGCGATCTTGTTGCCAGTGCATGGTCGTCTGATGGGCTGGTGGAAGCCCTCGAAGATCCGCGGTCAGACCGATTTGTCATGGCAGTACAATGGCATCCAGAACTCGGTTGGGAGCGGGATTCATTCTCCCAAGCATTGTTCACACGCTTCATTTTGGAGGCCGGGGAATTCGCACTGAAGAGTTCATCCTCGTTAGTGAATTCCAATCAGGTTCTGGACGTGGAGTAATTGCACTTTTGCCTTACGCCGGAAAATTGTTGAAAGGAAGCGGGTGGGAAACGAGACGTTGCAACTACGGGATCGAGTGGCGATTGTAACCGGAGGATCTCGAGGCATTGGTCGCGCCGTCGTCGAGCGGCTGGCCGAGCAAGGAGCGCATACTGTTATAAATTATGTGCGTGACAGATCGGCCGCCACCGAGGCCGTGGCTTCCGCACGCAGCAGGGGAGTGGAAGCTTTGGCGATCAAAGCCGATGTTGCGAGGCTTGACGACGCCAAACGACTTATTGACGAAACGGTCCAACAGTTTCAGCGTATAGATTTCCTGATTTGCAGTGCAGGTATTTGGGAAGGCGGGGCGGTAGAGGAAATATCCGAAGAACTTTGGGATCGAACAATGGACATTAATCTAAAGGGGACATGGAGTGTTTGCCGCGCCGGAATTCCGATTATGAAAAAGCAGAAATCCGGGCGCATTGTGATTGTAAGTTCCACCGCCGGGCAACGTGGCGAAGCTAACGTTTCGAATTACGCAGCCTCAAAGGGCGGACAGATCTCTTTCACAAAGTCGCTGGCGCCAGAGCTCGCCCCGTTCGGAATAAATGTCAATGCTGTTGCGCCAGGATGGGTTGATACAGAAATGAACGAGTCAGTTTTTGCGGACCCGGATCGCCTGGCGGGGATAACTCGAACAATTCCTATGGGCAGAGTTGCCACCGCGGATGACATCGCTTGTCCAATAATATTCTTATGTAGCGACTGGGCACGCCATATCACAGGCGAGATCTTGAATGTGAATGGCGGCTCGGTGCTCTGCGGGTAAGGACTATGTTTGAACGATACACAGAAAAAGCGCGACGCGTAATTTTCTTCGCTCGCTACGAAGCTTCACAAGTGGGAGCACCCGCGATTGAGCCCGAACATCTGCTGCTCGGCTTAATGCGAGAGGATGTGGACCTGTTACGGCGTTTCTGCCCGAACGGCGCTGAGTCTGGCAAATCAATTCGAGAAGCCATCCAGGCACAGACCTCACCCAGAGAAAAGCTCTCTCCATCGATGGAACTTCCTCTGGCTTCTGAAAGTAAACGCATCCTGGCGTTCGCGCACGAGGAAAGCGACACTTTGCAGCACCGCCACGTCGGAACAGAGCACTTTCTTCTCGGGCTGCTACGCCAGAAGGAAACGCTCGCAGCTCAAGTATTACTTGAACA
>DASSCG010000343.1:0-4728 GCA_035697925.1 Pyrinomonadaceae bacterium | reverse complement strand
GTACGACGGGTTGGTTCTTAGTGATGAGTGAGGAGCGGATCATTTTCCATTTATCATTTTTCATTTCTCATTTGTCATTGAGAACAGAAGTGCGCGTTCTTTGGTCGCTAGTGTTCCACGCGAATGAAGACATATGTTTTCTCGCCACGACACGAATTGTCAGGCAATGACAATCAGAAATGACAATCAGAAATGACAAATGACAAATGAGAAATGACAAATGATCCGGTGACCACTGCGCTGAATCATCCCTAGCTAAGTACTGCGGTTATGCGCCTATTTCATGGCACTGACAACGCTGAAATCCAACGACCAACCGTCCTAACTTTGGGCGTTTTTGATGGGTTGCACCTCGGCCATCAACTGATCATGACCACGGTCGTGGAACGGGCCCGTGCGCTGGGAGTCGTTCCCACCGCCATTACATTTGATCCCCATCCACGCGCAGTCCTTCATCCCCAGTCGTCCCCACCTCTACTGCAAACTTTGGATCAGAAGGTAGAAGGCTTCGGCGTCCTGGGTATCGAACAAACTATCGTCATACGGTTCACTGAGGAGTTTTCAAAAATTCCCGCGGAAGACTTTTTGCGAGATGTGGTGATGGATCGTCTGCATGCCAAAGAGGTCTATTTGGGGCGTGGGTTTGCATTCGGTCACGAGCGCCAGGGGAACATCGAGCTCCTTTGTAAGGTTGGCAACGAGTTGGGCTTCGTGGCCGGAGAAGTGCCGGAGGTTTGTTTACGTGGACAGCGCGTCAGCTCCAGCCAGATAAGGAGACTACTGGCCCAGGGTAAGGTGAATCTTGCGCGCCGAATGCTTGGTAGACCTTACGGAGTCGAAGGCAGGGTAGAACGAGGAGATGAGCGCGGCCACAGGCTGGGGTTCCCGACGGCCAACCTGCGACCACAGAACCGCGTCATACCTGCGAATGGGGTTTACGTTACGGGAACGCTAATAGACGGCCATTGGCGTCGAAGTGTAACGAATGTGGGCACGCGACCGACGTTTGAAACTGGATCGGAACCTTCGGTGGAGACATTCGTAATGAATTGGGACGGTGATCTCTACGGCGACGTAATCCGGGTGCGATTTCTTTATCGGCTGCGCAACGAGCAGAAGTTTAATTCGGTCGAAGCATTAAAAGCTCAAATCACGAAGGACGTCGACCGCGCTCAGAATTACTTTGAGCGGGCCGGGGCGAAACACATGTTGTCAGTACTATGAAAGATGGTGTTGACGACTCGAGAAGGTTAGTATTGTCAGAACAGGGAGCGATAGCTACCTGGCTCTAACTAGAGAAGATGACCAGGTAGCTACCGCTCCCTGTTCTGAAAGGATGATGCGAGCGATTCTTGATTACGAATAAGATGCAGACAGAGCAATCATTAGTTCCGATTTCTGCTAACTCGGTAGTACCTGAAGTTGTTGGCCATAGCAACAACGGGAACAAAACCGCGTCGCGGCCAAAGACTGATCCGCCCCCGCCACCGCTCAACGATGAGCTCATCAATCAAATACTAAAGGGTCGGGGACTGCGTGGTTGGCTGCGGGTGGCCAATGTCTCACGTGTCTTGGGTCTGCTGACCCTCTATCTGTTCCTGGACAGCTATGACATCCGCGCAAAGTTCAATCGCCGCACTTCTCAAAGGTTGAGCGAAGCAGCCCGCGCTGGTGGCCGCCGGGCGCGTTTGATTCAATTCGGTCGCGACGTAATTGGAAGGATGCTTGACCGAGTTATCCGCTTGGTGCGGTTTGTTGTCTTTCACGGCCCTGAGGGGTCAGCCAGGAAGACGGCAAGGCTGGACAAACAAGCCGTCTGGTTACGTGAGAATTTGATTGGCCTGGGACCAACCTTCATAAAGATAGGTCAGGCACTTGGTACTCGCGGTGATCTGCTCCCGCTTTCGTACATCAGACAACTCGCGATCCTGCAGGATCAGGTTCCCGCATTCCCTTCGGCCGAAGCTTACGAACGAATAGAAGCTTCTTTGGGACGAAGCGTGCTGGAAGCCTATGCTGAGATTGACGCCGAGCCAATCGCCGCCGCTTCTCTGGGCCAGGTTTATCGCGCGCGATTGCATGACGGCCGCGAAGTGGCAGTAAAGGTACAGCGACCTAACCTCAAAGAAATTATCAGTTTCGATATCGCCATACTCTATCGACTGGTGAAACTGACCAACCGTTTCTTTCCACGCGCAAATGAAAATGCGGACTGGGAAGGGATGCTGCGAGAATTCTATCTGACGATCTTTGAAGAGATGGACTACGCTCGCGAAGGACGCAACGCCGATCGCTTCCGCTACAACTTCAGAGATTGGCGAGCTGTCCGCGTGCCGGCGATTCATTGGTCGCATAGCACCTCACAAGTGCTGACCATGGAGTTTATCCGCGGAACTAAAGTGGTTGATTTGGAAGCTTTGCGCGCGAGAGGAATTTCGCCGGTTAAGGTTAATCGACTGCTGGTGCGCGCATATTTGAAACAGTTGCTGGAAGATGGTTTTTTCCATGCCGATCCTCATCCGGGAAACCTACTGGTGATGGATAGCGGCCATCTCGCGTTCTTCGATTTTGGCATGGTAGGACGTATCACTCCGCGTTTGCAGTCGCAGATGATTGATGCCTTTTTCCATGTAGTGAGTAGGGACGTCCATGGCCTCGGTCAAGACATTATTAATCTCAATTTCCTCAAGCCTGGAGTCGACCCAGAGACCATCCGACCCATTGTAGAGGGACTGTTCAAACATTACCTGAACCTGAAGCTGGGTGAGGTGAATTTCAAAGAGCTCACATATGATCTGGCGGAAGTAATGTACGATTATCCATTCCGTCTTCCGGCGAACTTCACTTACGTGATGCGTGCGCTGATGACGCTTGAAGGGATCGGGATCGTTACCGATCCAGAATTTAGCTTTTTCGAAACGGCGAAGCCTTATGCGAAAGAGTTCATGCTGAAACGGGAAGGGCGATTATTCCGCAAGCTAATTTTCGACAAGCTCACTGGCCGTGAGAACGGCAGCGATAGAATTCAATGGAGCAAAGTCTGGAAGTTAACCAAGATGGCGGCGAACATGTATCTTCAGAAATGATCAAACTCCAAACCACGCAGATCATATTGCCTTCAAAAATTTGAACTCACAATAACAAGGGCCCCGAGAAAAGTAGTTCTCAGAGCCCTTATCTGTCCGCCGTACTTCAAACTTTCTACTTTGAGAGCTGGCCACGTACGGCGCCGTCCGGAAACTCCGCGTTGTGAACGTTGACGTAATAATTTGCGGGGTTCTGGATAAGGTCTTTAAATTTCTCTTTGTCCAGATCTACGCAGCCCTTTGAAGATCCATTGGCCGGGGGATCTAAACCGACGAGAACAGGGCCCGCCACAGTTGAGGCCCCAACGTGAATGTGAGCAGCATTCGCTGTGGCAATATTAGAAACAGTTAATTCGTAGCAGACTTGGCCCTTACCTTGGTTAAGCGTAATCTTTGCCGAACCAGCACCGTCAGCATCACCTGGTCCGGGTACCTCCGCGGCTCCGGTCAGATTAGCGGTGAGTGGACGACCTCCATGTTCAGTTTGTTGTCTAGCTAAGGCCAAACTCATCGAAGCTAGAACCAGCAAGATAGTAATTCCTAAGCTCAATCTTCCCATTGTTCTTCCTCCCATACACTCCAAAACTCTAGACGTCGGGGCAACCTCTATGGTGTATACCATCAGCTCAAAGATCCTTTCGGAAGCCTTTAGATTTTGTTTCTTTTCTGCGACATCCGATTTCATTTGACGCTTCACGATTGGCAGCCCTGCTAAATTATTGAACTCGCTAGTAATTAGAGAATCTAGCAGGCCTGCACCGTCATCACTGGAAGCGTCTTTTTGAATCTCAACTCCGACTCAAGAATTCCTCAACCCCTTCAAGCGAAGCTAGCCTTGGACACGTTCCAATAACGGCTTCCTGGTTAGCCGCTCGGCACGGGGGGCAAAGCAGAAACGGCTGTTTCATTGTTTTTGAAACAGCCGTTTCCGTTGCTGCCAGTTGTTCACTTAAGTGAATGGTGTACGTTCACGGGCTTCTGAATCGCCTAACGAAGGATCGCGTTGAAAAAGAGAGGATAAGTAGCTAGTGATTGCGCTCGATACTGTGGCCGAAAGCCAAAAAGGATCATTTTCCCTTTACCTATGGCAACCTCGACTAGAGCCGCTTTGCCCCTTATCCGATCACCGCCGAGGAGCCATCCCGAGAGAAGCGGATCCCTATTCGCGGGATACCGAGCGATAACGCGAACGCTCGACGCCGGTACACTAGTGTCGTGCGTACTCCGATTGGTGACCTCGAACACCGGTGAATCCTCCGCCCAGGCAATTGATTCTTTCTGCATCCCCTGGGCGATGGGATGCGAAGTGTCGAGCTCAATACGCAGAATTGAACCGGGAACGAAAAAATCAGTTCGCGGTACACCTATTACTATATTGCGCAAAGGCAACTTGAATTGTTCTATCGCAAAGTCAGAAGCGCGATTCAGAAAGATAAGAGTTCCTCCCTCCTCCACAAACTGCCGCAAGGCTTTCACGCCTTCTTCTCCAATACCGCCGGTGTACTCCGAAGGCATTGCCCCAGCGCGGTGCCCATTAAGAATAGCCCTTGGTGCCTGATCGGGAATGATGATGGTAGGAAACTGTTTAAGGAGATTTCCTTTTCTTACATCGGCGTCTTGAAGAGAAGTGTGAAATAGGCAC
>DASSCG010000342.1:0-13084 GCA_035697925.1 Pyrinomonadaceae bacterium | reverse complement strand
TTCTATCTATAACGCTTTTCCGCGAGAGGGAGTAGTCGCATTGGTAGAGTTCATGAAAGAGTTCGAGCGTAAAAACGGATAAATAAATTGTACGGGCGTCCCTCCGTGGGCTCCCCGACGTGGCCGTAACAAATGGGGCGCCCACGGAGGGACGCCCTACAACTCTTCATGGATACCCGCCAGCAAGACCCTTCTTCTGACAATGAATTTGTGACCCTCCGCGTTAACGCTGCTGACACAGGATCGCGGTTGGACTCCTACCTTGCCGCCCAGATCAAAGGGTGGAGTCGCGCCCAGTTGCAACACTTGATTGAGGATGCGGAGGTTTTGGTAAATGGTAAAGCCGCCAAGTCTTCACAGAAGCTACGTGAGAACGACGAAATAGAAGTCGAACTGGTTTCCTCACCTGCAAGTTTCTTTGCGCCTGAAAACATCCCTCTGGACATCGTCTATGAAGACTCGAACCTAATAGTCGTCAATAAACCTGCCGGCCTCGTGGTCCATCCAGCGGCAGGCATACCTTCGGGCACGCTCGCCAACGCACTTGCCTTTCATTTTCAACACCTCTCAAAACAAGGTGGAACCACTCGGCCAGGGATTGTTCACCGCCTGGACAAAGACACTTCCGGACTGTTAGTTGTCGCCAAGACAGAAGTGGCCCATGAGAAGCTCTCTGACCAATTTCGCGCTCGGGAGGTTTTCAAGTCCTACACTGCACTGGTTCATGGGGTTGTTAAGCAGGATCAAGGTCGAATCGAGGAACCCATAGCACGCGACCCGCGGAATCGGACCCGCATGGCGGTAGTCCGGGGTGGAAGGCCGGCATTGTCACTTTATACAGCTCACCGGCGATATGATCGCTTCACCTTGCTGGATGTTGAGTTGAAAACGGGACGCACTCATCAAATCCGCGTGCATCTCTCCTGGCTGAAGCACCCCGTTGTTGGAGATGAGGTTTATGGCGCAGGCCGCGACAATACGGTGCAGGACCCCAAATTGCGAGCGCAGATCCGCAAGCTCGGGCGGCACTTCCTCCACGCTGAGCAACTGGGATTTCGTCACCCCGGCACTGGCAAGCCAATGAAGTTCAAGGCAGCACTACCGGATGAGCTTGGGGAATTAGTGGTGAGCTTGGAACTGGGAGTGCAGTAGCTTTAGACAAAACTCGCAACGTGGAGTTTCAACTACGGCATGGGCTCGAATCGCTTCACTAATTGTTTGAAGCGGTCGTTTGCCCTGAGATCGTCGAAGAATGGATCCACCCTTATCAATACCAGTCCCGGATGGCGACTCTCAAAAGCCTTGTTGAGGTATTCCAGAGCACGATCCTGATCCTTCAGTCCAGCGTATATGATTGCCAGGTACAGTCCAGAGACATAGCGGCGCTCAGACAGACGCTTCAAGCGCTCAAGAATCGCCTCGGCCTCAGCTCGTCTGCCTGCTGAGGCGTAAGCAAATCCTAAGGAAGCTGCCACTTCCGGATCTTTTTCGACCACGCCCTCCTTCAGCGGGGCGTCGCCGGGTGAGTCCAAAAGTCCACGGAGCTGAGCAATCGACTCTGCGTGCGAGCCCTTCTTCGCATACGCAAGTCCGAGGTAATGATGGGCAACCCAGAACCCCGGATCGATCTCCAGCGTGCGCAGGTATTGAGTTATCGCATCGTCGTACCGGTGCTCAAAATAGGAGTAGAGCCCGGCGTTCGAACTAATGATGGGAGACAGCGGATCGAGTTGCTGGGCTTGCTCGATCTCTTGTCTAGCCTGATCAAACTTTCCCATTTGAACCAGATATGACGCGTACCACTGATGAGCAGTGGGATATTTTGGATTGAGTTCGAGAGCCCTTTTGAAATCTGCTTCGGCACCCAGCCAATCCCAGTCGTAAGCCAGTTTCACAAAGGCACGAGAGGTGTAGCCCTCGGCGAGACGAGGATCGATGTCGATCGACTTTTGTGCGGCCGCTTTGGCAAGTGGCATGTCATCAACGGGCGCTACAACCCCGATATCGCAAAGCAAAGCATAAGAATCAGCAAGACCAGAATATGCCAGGGCATAGCCTGGATCTCTTTCCTGTGCCTCTTTGAAATACTTAATCCCGTTACGCAATCCGGCTTCGCCACGCTTGTTCCAAAAATAACGCCCCTTCAGATAAAGTTCGTACGCTTCAGCATCCTTCGTGTATTCCTTCGAGAGTTTCTCTTCGTCCTGGCCGGTAAGTCGAAACCTGAGTTTCTCGGAAATCGTGCGTGATATTTCTCTCTGGACTGACAGGAGGTCGGACATGCTGTTGTTGTACTCAGCACCCCAGAGTTGAGATCCGTCAGAAACATTAACCAGTTCGGTCTTAATCACCAGGCGATCATCCAATTTCACGAGTCGGCCCATCAGAACGGCGCCGACTTTTAGGTTGCGGCCCACCTCCATGGGATCAACGTCTTGACCCTTGAACCGGAAAACCGCATTGCGCGACATCACTTTGAGGCGGGGTAATTGCGAGAGGCTGTTGATGATGCTTTCAGTGATGCCGTCCGAAAGATACTCTGCGTTGGGATCGTTGCTATCGTTGACGAAGGGAAGAATCGCAACAGAATTGATCGGCGGCCTGGAATACTTCCAGTAGAGCAGTGCCGCCGCTGCCAACAGAATACCAGCGGAGAGAATCAGGATTGTCGTCTTATTTAGACTGAGTTTTCGCGGCTGTTCAGCTTGTGAGACCGCAGGATTGGAGTCAATTACCGTTTTTGCGGCACCTGATCTTAAGGCTGTAGCCTCGCCGATGCCGCCACCATATTGCGTCGTTCGGGATCCACGGTCCGTTAGTGTGTCATCGCGCGAATGAGATCCGGAGACAGTAAGTTCCTCTCTCAATTGTTCCAGGTCGATCTTGAAATCCGCTATTGTCTGATAGCGCTTGCTCCGGTCCTTGGCGAGTGCTTTGGAAGCTATTCGTTCGAGTTGGCGCGGGACATCAGGCGAGTGGTGGGACAGCGGTAAGGGATCGTGATCAATCACTGACACTCGAACGTGACTATCAGTAGGTCCTGTGAATGGTGCGCGACCGGCCACCATCTCGTACAGAACAACCCCCAAACTAAAAATGTCCGTCCGAGTGTCGACTGCTTCGCCCTGGGTTTGCTCCGGTGACATGTAACCTGTGGTTCCCAGAATGGCACCGGGAGTCGTGTTGCTGATCGTCATCGTCTTCGCTTCGGGATCAGAGGGAACTTCCTGCTCCACGAGTTTTGCTAATCCGAAGTCCAGGACCTTGATGAGGCGATCTCTGACGAAGCGATCGTTGCGCAGCATCACGTTCTCCGGTTTGATGTCGCGATGAACGATCCCTGCTGCATGGGCCGCTTCTAGCGCCATAGCTATCTGAAGCGCAATCCCGATTGCCTCATCTACTTTGATTTCGTTCCTCCAGAGACGTTGTCGCAGAGTTTCACCTTCTATGAACTCGGTAGCGATGTAGTGTCCAGAATCGGTTTGGCCTATCTCGAAAATGGTGAGAATGTTCGGATGGTTGAGAGTGAGAATAGCCCGGGCTTCTTGTTTAAAACGTCTCAGACGGCTTTCATCTCGTGTCAGTTCCGGCGGCAGTACTTTGAGAGCGACTTTGCGATTATGTTGTTTCGTATCTTCACCCAGAAAAACTTCACCCATTCCGCCCTTCCCTAGTTTGCGCAAGATGCGGTAATGAGCGATTTGCTCAGGCGTCTGGTCAACGTTTTCTGTTGATGAGCGATTAGGTGAATCCGGCATGAAGGAGCTTTTGCAAAAGTGCTCAACGTGACTGCACAAATTCCTCGGAACCGAGGCATTGTAACATCGCGTTTCGCTTCAAACTATAAGTGAGAATTTCCTGGCGAGGACCGCGCGCCGCTTGGTTTGTGGCTCTTGTGTGTGTTTTCATGTCGGCGTGCTCACGCCCTCATTGCCCTAATTCCGTACCAGGGCAACGAGTATAGGCGACCCCGGCATCGAACCGCAGGTCTTTGTGGCAGGCTTAAAAACTTAGTTTTACCTTAGGTATTCCTAGAAATAATCAATTATGACTCTTTCAGTTTCCGGGTTCTGGTTCCGATTCATGTTCGTATGTTGTGCCATCCTCGGCGCACTAGTTAGTGCGCAGGGACAGCGGCCAACTCCCACTGCGACTCCACCTCCGGTGACGGGTCAGGATAACGACTCAATTACAACCTTCATTCGACGCGTTCGCCTGCCGATTACCGTTATGGATAAGAAGGGACAGTTTGTGTCCGGATTGAGTCAGGCTGATTTTCTAGTGCTTGAGGATAAGCTGCCGCAGCGGATTGAAACGTTCTCGGACGACTTGGGCCAGGAGTCACAGCTCTACGTAGCGGTATTGATGGACACGTCTCCATCAACTGCCGGCAAGCTTAGGTTTGAGCAAGAGTCAGCAATGAATTTTATCCAGACTGTTGTGAGACCGCGGAAAGATCGAGTGTTGTTTGCAACCTTCGATCATGAGATTGCCTTGAAACAGGATTTCACCGACAAACTTGATCTGCTTGATCGGGCGGTGTTCGGTGTCAAAAAGTTAGGAACGCAGACCGCGCTCTACGATGCCGTGTGGCAATTTTGCGATGAAAAGCTGAGATCGGTTTCGGGCAGGCGCGTTTTGGTCGTGATCACAGACGGCGAAGATACGTACAGCCGTGCCGACTTGCGTGACGCCATCGATATCGCCCAGAGAACTGAGACAACAATTTTCGCCATTTCAACCAAAGCTGGATTAGCGGGTGCTGTCCCGGGCGTAAAGATGGGGGAAGTCCACGGCAAGGCGGATAACAATTTGATAAAGCTGGCTGAAGAAACAGGAGGAATGGCCTTCTTCACTGGCGACATGTTGGCGCTGGAAAAATCCTTCACCCGCATCAACAAAGAACTTCGGGCACAATACCTGGTTACTTATAAGCCAACGAACGATCGTTATGATGGCAGCTTTAGACGCATCGAAGTTAAGCTGGCGAACAGTCGTGATGGTCTGAAGGTTAGAACTAAACATGGCTATAAAGCGATCGCAGATTCCGTCAGACCGTAGTTTGTAGCGAGGAAGAAATTGATTACTGGAAGTACAAAGTGGAGGCTCTCCCTGGCGTTTGTTTTCGTCGCGCTAGCGTTGTTAGTCGGAGCGCGTCCTGTCGCCCAGCAAACAACGGGATCGGACAATCCGCAGGATAAGAGTCGGGCAAGGAGGATCAACGAAAACCAAAAGCCTGACCCCTCGCCAACCGCTACGCCTCCGCCCAAAGACGAAATGCCCGAGGACTCTGACGAGGTTGTCAGAGTTGAAACAAATCTTACGAATATCTTTTTCACAGCTGCCGATAAGAGCAAGAGGTTCATCAACACTCTCAAGAAGGAAGATATGCGAATACTGGAAGATGGTCAGGCGCAGGAGATATTCACTTTTCAGCAAAATGCAGATCTACCACTTTCCGCTGCAATTCTGATTGACTGTAGCGCCTCGGAGGAACGGACACTGCCTGATGAAAAGGCAGCTGCTCGGTCTTTCCTGGAAGCCGTTCTGCGCCCGGCAAAGGACGAAGCAGCGATCGTTTCGTTTACTGGTGAAGTCACGCTTGAGCAGGGATTCACCGGAAGCCTTGAGCGATTGCGGCGGGCAATTGAACGGGTGTCATTTGTGCCGCCGGCAGGTTACATCGGCGGAGGAATAGTAGTCGGTGGAACTCCGCCAATTTCGGACACTAATCAAGCCTTGGCTGGATCAACGGCGATTTGGGACGCTGTCTGGGCCACCTCCAACGAGCTCTTGCAGGACTCAGCTGATAACGCGCGCCGGGCAATCATCCTTTTAACCGACGGCGAAGACACCATTAGCCAGGTGAAAATGCGTGACGCAATCGAACGGGCGCAGAAAGCCGATGCGTTCGTCTATACCATCGGCATTGGCGATAGCTACAATTTTGGTGTCAATGAGGGCGCACTCCGTAAGATCGCCGAACAGACCGGAGGCCGCGCATATTTTCCACACAGTGAAAGAGAGCTTCGCGAGGCTTTTGCCCAGATCCAGAGGGACTTGCGTGAGCAATATCTGGTGGCCTATTCGCCAACAAACAAGTCCCGCGACGGGTCGTACCGGCGCATTCAGATCGAAATTACCAACCCCGAGTTACGCAAGCAGTTAAAACTCAACTACCGTCCCGGGTACTTCGCCAAGACCCCGGGAACTGGGCCGCAGCCCAAAAAATAAGGTTTTTGGCCAAAAACCTCCCATTTTGGACTGTTCCGTTAGAACCATCCTCATGACAAGCCGCCGCTGACCCTGCTATACTCGCCGTGCGTAGAATTGAGCAGCTGCGCACCTTGCTGTAGCAGGAGAGCGAAGGCTAAGGGGCTCCCAACCTGTCCTCAGTCACTTGTTCCATCTAAGAATTTAGGTCAATCCTCAACAGTCTCACCGCGGACGGTTATACCGCTACCATGGCTAAATTTTCGTTAGAACCAAACCGCGTTTTGATTGTCGATGACAATCAGAAAGTGCTGGATCTGCTTGTTGAGTTACTCAAGCCTGAGGGCTATGAAGTGGCAGCAGCTTCCGACGGTGCCATTGCATTGGATCTCGTGGCGTCTTTTGAACCCGATGTGGTGGTCAGTGACGTGGTCATGCCGCAGGTTGACGGTATTGAGCTCTGCAGGCGCATAAAGCAAAACCCGAAAACTGCAACCATTCCCGTCCTGCTGATGAGCGGGAGCCGCCAAACGTCAGATGACAGTATTGAAGGACTCACCGCGGGCGCAGACGACTATCTAGATATTCCATTTCGACATGAAGCTCTGCTCGTAAAAGTAGCCAGCCTTATTGAACGTCACCGTGTAGACAAACATTACCGTGAGATCGTCGAGCAGGCAGCCGACATGATCTATACGCGCACTATGGACGGTTACATCACGAGCATCAATGCAGCTGGCGCTGGGTTTTTTAATCGACCAGTTTCGGAACTCATCGGCAAGCACCTCAGCGAATTGATTGGTGCGCACGATGCTGCGCGTGACATCGAACAGACCCGAAACACTGACTTCAACACACCCACACGGTCGCTGCATTGTTTCAAGAACGAAAAGGGCGAGATCCGTTATTTGGAAGGAGTCCTAACCGTAGAACGCGATCGGAGCGGGCAGCCATTAAGAGTTCGAGGAGTGGTCCGCGACATCACCGAACGGAAACTTGCCGAAGACGCTCTGAAAGAAAGTGAAGACCGTTATCGTCGATTGGTTGAGCTATCGCCCGATGCGATTGTGCTTACTGTTGATGGGAAGATCATCTATGTGAATCGTGCGGCGCAGAGCGTCTGGGGAGCGTCCTCTCCTGATGAATTAATGGGCCGCTCTGTCATTGATTTCGTTCATCCTGACTACCGCGCTTTGGTCAGTAAGCGAATTCAGGACATTAACGAGCTTGGAGAACCTGCTCCTCTTAGCGAACAAAAGCATGTCAAGCTTAACGGTGAAGTGATCGACGTTGAAGTAACTGGAATGCCCTTCACATTCAGAGGCCAACCGGCTGTCCAGGCTGTGATCCGTGATGCCACCGAACGCAAACGGGCTCGTGAGTCCCTTAAACAGACAGAAGCACGTCTGCGAACCGTCGTCGGAAGCGCTTCGCTCGTACTTTTTGCGATCGACTCCAATGGCGTGTTCACGTTATCTGAAGGTGAGGGTCTAAAGTCGCTGGGTCTGCAGCCCGGAGAGTTAGTCGGTCAATCTGTTTACGAAGTCTATCGTCATATTCCGGATATGCAGGAGCACGTGCGCCGGGGGTTAGCAGGTGAGGCCACGTCAGCTACGATCGAGATTGGTGACCTCGTATTTGATGCGCGCTACTCGCCGTTGACGGACGACAAAGGGAAAGTGGTAGGCCTTATCGCGGTTGCCACGGATGTCACTGAGAATCGAAAAGCAGAGTGGGCTTTGCGTGACAATGAGGAGCGCTACCGCGAACTTTTTGAGAATGCAAATGACATTATTTACACCCACGACCTGTCGGGAAACCTCACATCCCTAAATAGAAGCGGCGAACGCATTACTGGCTACAGCTGGGTAGAAGCTGCTCGGATGAACATTGCCGATGTGATTGCTCCCGAACATCTGGAGCTTGCTCGTCAGGCAATCGCCAATAAAGCAACTGGTAAAGCAGCAACAGTGTATGAGTTGGACATCATCGCCAAAGATGGTCGAAGGGTGCATCTCGAAGTCAGCACGCGCGTCATAAAACGAGGCGGAAAAGCCGTGGCCGTGCAGGGAATCGCGCGTGATTTGACTGAGCGGAAACTGTCTGAGGACGCACTCCGCGAGAGCCAGGCGTTTTTCAACAGCTTCATGGATAACAGTCCGGCGATCGCTTTCATGAAAGACGATCAAGGTCGGTACGTCTATGTTAATAAGCCCTTTGAGGATCTGTTTGGACAAAAACTCAGCGTACTTCGCGGACGGACCAGCTTTGATTGGCTCCCTGCGGAAACAGCCCGGCAAACTCACGAACATGATTTGCAAGTACTGCTGACGGGCGTCCCGCAAGAGATTATGGAAACAGTGCCGATTCAAGACGGATCGCTACACCACTGGTTGGTTTTCAAGTTTCCGGTGACAGATGCTGCGGGAAAGAAGTTTGTGGGCGGGGTGGGAGTCGATATTACCGAACGCCGGCGTGCTGAGGAGGCTCTAACCCATCAGGCAGAACGTGAAGAGATGACTCATAGAATCTCTCAGGCTGTTCGATGCTCACTGGACAGTTCAGAGATTTACCAGACGGCAGTTCGCGAGTTGGGGTCTTATTTGAACGTGGATCGTTGCTCACTGTTCATGAAGGATGAAAAAGCCACGCACGCGATGAATGTGGCTGAGTATCACGCCGAAGGTGTTGAGCCGGCCGCGACGGACTTTGATCTTGCAGAGCTAAGAAGCCTGGCAGAGTCGCTTCAGGAGAAGGGCGTCCTCGTCTTCGATAACGCGCAGGACGAGCGGATAAAACCACTCTATGACAGCATTCTTAGTAAAGCCGGTGTCCGCTCGATTATGTATGTTGCGATCAGGGTGGGCGACGATGTGCCTGCTGCCTTTGCGCTCTCGACTACGCGGCAGATGCGGAACTGGTCCGAGTCTGACATTACTCTGGCAAAAGCTGTCGCCGATCAAACCGGGATAGCGATTCGACAGTCAATGCTCTATCAGAAGGCGGAGGCCACTTCAATTCGCGAGGCCCTTGTCAATCGCCTGACCATAGCGATTCGTGCCTCACTAAGTCTGCCGGAAGTCTTGAGTACGGCTACCCGCGAGTTAGGAAGAGCGCTGTTGGCTTCGCGGGTGCACCTTCATCTTTACAACCCGGAGAACCCCGTCTCGCCAGTCGAGTATGAATTTGTGGCGCCGGGATGCAGCGGCATAAGCGAGAGTGCCAGCTTCCATGATCCCATTGGTCGCTATCTGTTAGGAACGCTACAGCCATTGGTGATAGATGACGCTTTGAACTATTCGGAGGGAACATCGGAATTCAATGGTTTTGTGCGCGCGCATGCTGAAAGAGTTGGCCTGCGTTCGCAAATCGATTATCCGGTGGTCGTGAAGGGTCAGTTCCGCGGGTTTATTTGCATTCATCAAACGGATAGAAAGCGTCACTGGACCGACGATGAAGTGACGCTGGTGGAAGCAGTAGCCCTCCGGTTGGCCATCGGCATCTCTCAGGCAGAACTCTTCGAGATGGTCGCTCGAGGTAAACAGGAATGGGAAACCACGTTCGATGCGATGTCGGACGGCATTTTTATTTTCGACCGGGACGGTTACCTGAGGCGGGTAAATCAGGCTGGCGCTGCCATGGAGCGGACGCATCCGCGCGCGTTACAAGGTCGCAAGTGTTGCCACATTCTAAGGACCAGCGCAGAAGACGAAACCTGTGTGGTGGAAAGGGCTCTGGAATCCCAAGAGAGTGTCACCATCGAGATTACGCCTGCCGGCGGAAACCGCCCATTGCTGGTTACGATTGAGCCGATCATGGATAGTGACGACAGGACGGCCGCCGTAGTCTGCACAGCCCGAGATTTATCCGAGCTGCGCAAAGTCGAAGCGGTCGCTCGCGAACATCAGTCGTTGTTAACGCACATCCTCGAGAGTGCACGCGAGTCGATCTATGCGGTTGATTCTGACGGCAGGTTTAAATGGTGTAACACTGCCACGGTTGTAGGGTTGGGTATCAAACGGGAGGAGTTCATTGGTAGCAGGCTTCTCGACCTGGTCTATGAGGGCGATCGGGAATTAGTTTCCGAAAAATTGAAAGCGGCGTTGAACGGAGAGGCTCAGACCTACCAGATGCGTTACTTCTCGCCGAACGGCGACTTGCGTTATGCGAGAGTGGACAACTCACCTTTGGTGATAGATGGTCGCACTACCGGCGTCCTTGGAATTGCACGCGATATCACCGAACAGAAAGAGGAGCGAGAGCGAGCCGCACGCGCCGATAAGTTGCGCGCCCTTGGTCAGCTGGCCTCAGGTGTGGCCCACGATTTCAACAACTCGCTGGCAGCGATTCTGGGGCGAGCGCAACTCTTGCGGCGGCAAACGAATGATGATGCTCTGGTGCGCAATCTCGATATTATTCAAACAGCTGCCGAGGACGCTGCTGCCACCGTACGCCGGATTCAAACTTTTGCCAGAAAGGCCCCGGCGAAAGAATTCGATATTTTGGATGTGCGCAGCTTGCTCGTTGACGCAATCGAGATCACAAGAACCCGTTGGGAAAACGAAGCTCGCCTGCGCGGGCTTAATTACCGAGTAGAGCTCGATGCCACTACCGGTCAACATACAGCCGGAAGTGCATCTGAGCTGCGCGAAGTGTTCGTGAACTTGATCGTGAATGCAGTCGACGCCATGCCACAAGGAGGCACCATTTCCATCAGCTGCATACGAGATGGCGGAAAGCTTCAGCTTCGCTTCACTGACACAGGCAAGGGTATGCCCGAAGATGTACAGCAGAAAATCTTCGAACCATTCTTTACCACGAAGGGTGCCCAGGGCACCGGACTTGGACTGTCAGTCAGTTACAGCATTATTGAACGTCACGACGGGACCATCCGAGTGGATTCGGTAAAGGGCAGCGGCACCGTGTTTACGATCCATTTGCCGGCCTGCGAGATCAATACCGGCTCCCGCGAAGAGCCTCAATTGACCGTAGCGGCAGCTCCGCTATCCATTTTGGTCATAGACGACGAAGAATCGGTGCGAGAAACGCTAGCCGATATGCTGAGTGCCTTAAGCCATAAGGTCGAGCTCGCGGCAAGCGGTCAGGATGCTCTGGCAATGCTCGCTAGTCGGAACTTTGATTTGGTGTTTACAGATTTGGCAATGCCGGAAATGGATGGTTGGGAGACTGCGCGCGAGATTCGCAAACGTTGGCCTGAGATCAACATTCTCCTGGTCACCGGCTATGGACCAAATACCTTACCGCCCTCGGGAGAGGACCAACTGGTCAATGGCATTATTGGAAAGCCATTCGATTTTGCTCAGATAATCAATGCGATTGCAGAGCTGAGAGGTCAAAAACCGGAATTACAAAACGTCGGCGCTTAACCAGCGAGTTCAACTAGTTGTAGTTCATTATCCCGGCGCTGGCCGTAAAGCCTACGCCAAATCCCACTACCATAGCAGGACCACGCCACTCGTTTTTCTCCGCCAGCATGAAACCTGTCGAAGCGCTGGAGAGGTTCCCATACTTCTTCAACACTTCGTAAGAACCATGAACCTTAGAGGATTCAGTGTCCAGATCCAGCTGCGAGCAGACGCCATCCAGAATCTTTTTGCTACCGGTATGAATCAAGCAATTGTCGACCTCACTCAAATCTGAAACCGGCGAGTCAGGATGTTCGAGAACGTTCTTCACGGTAGTGACAGCGTAATGGGCCCCCCGGGCCGGCACAGTTGACCTCATAAAGTACTGAGGTCTTCCTTTCAAGAACTCGTGCTGACTGTTGCTGGTCATTGTGAGCAGGTTTACATCTTCCATTTCTTCGTTAGTTAGGTGTGAGATTGGTCCGAAGGTTGGCTTTCCTTCTTCACTACCCACCAACAGTGCGACAGCTCCGTCTCCAAAAAGCATGGACTGAATCACAAATGTTGTGTCCAACCTTTGTTGCTCAAAATGATCCTGATCGAAGTCCGAGCCTTTTCTGGTTCGTAGGAGTTCGCGAAATCCGTAGTACTCATCGCGCAACAGCGGTGCTACATAAGGTGTGTGTGCTTCGGCCATCAACACCATAGCCATTCGGCCTGGGTTAGCAGCTAAGTACCACTGCGCAACCTCGATGGATTTCAACAGGACCGAACACCCCTGCGCTTGCATGCTCACCGTCCGCAACGATCGGGACAACAGTCCGTGAGTTTTTCCCATCACCTCGGAAGCGAGGCACGGCAGCATCTGATCAGGAGTGTTGGTGCCGGCGATTAGCAAGCCAATCTTCGAGGGATCACCTTGCCAGTGTTCGATGCATTTGCGTGTGGCCTCTACTCCCAGCTGCGTCGTTGAACTGGTCGGCCTCATTCGCTTACCTGATAAGAACTCGGGATAGTTTTCGAGTGTCGAGTAGCGCTCATCGACGCCGAGACTGTTGATAGTGTTGATAAGTTCAGGGGAGAGCTTATGCATTAGAGCCGCGACAAGCTCTGAGGTTCTAAAAGAGTGTCGCGGGGTAGAGGTCGCCGCGGAAAGTAAGTTGATCATGTGTGGCTCCCTAAGGATGGCCATGTTCAAATTCTAACGCGTTTGTGTCTTTTCTATTTCAACACGCGTGCCAGACATGCAGGATCTTGCTCAGAAGCGTTAAGTACCGCAAATAGAAGAATTACCGACACTGCTGGATTGAATCGAAAGATCGCCTTCAGCTCTGATTTGGATAGGGAGTATCCAGGCAGAAGGATTCGAGCGATTTTGGGAGGCGATTTGCTAACTAAACCAGCCCAATACTTGTCACCTCGGTATACATCTGTGTATCAAGTATTCAAGGTTCGAAGGTTCGCTTGCCTCTAAAGTGCTGAGCCATCGGCGAAACGGCTTT
>DASSCG010000341.1:0-4556 GCA_035697925.1 Pyrinomonadaceae bacterium | reverse complement strand
TACTTTGTGGGTTGAACGCACGCGCCCCGGCGACTGCGGCCCGCGGACATCATCTGCGATCACTCTACCTTCCCTCACATAGACGGTCAAACGACCTCCTTCAGTGCTACCTTTTTCCGTGTCTTCAACTCGCGCAGGGTTACCTTTAAGAACGGCCACCTCATCGGTCGTCGTATACTGCATCCAGTCGCCTACCCCTTTCCTGCCTGGCTGTGTCAAGACGACGTTCTTCTCAGCTATGGTCTTTTCGACTTCACTGTTTTCGCGAGAGAGAAAAACATCAGCAACGCCGCTGGTCACCCGATCAGTTGCAGTTCGAATATCAACATCGCTCTCGTAGTGCAGCACGCGATTGGCTTCTGAGTAAGACATGGAGTCGGCTGAAGCGAAAACCGGTGCAGCGCTGCTGGTGCCTCCAACCCGGCGTTTGGCGTTATATACCGCACTCTGTACTCGCCCAACCGCATCCATTTTTTTATCGTTCACGTAGATGGTTAGCTTGTCAGCTCTTACAAAATTGTCGTCCTGCCAGGCGCGAGCGTTGCCAGTGTAGATCGCGACTCCGCTCTGGTGGTGAAACTCACCGCGATCGCTTACGACATATACGGGACTCTTAACTTTGGAAAAAGGTGTGGCACCATTCGTCTGCTCCTGGCTGTAGTACGTGGTCGCAGTTTTTCCGCGGCTGTAAGAAACCTCGTCACGGAGATTTGAGTCGAGTTCAATCGCTTTTGTACGCGCGCGAGAATCCCAGACTGTTGGCTCGCCCCCTCGCATGCGTACCATCTCTTCACCGGCAATATAGGAAATGTTTGCCGCGACACCATTGCGATCGTTCTCATTGAACTTCGCGTTTCCTGATGCATCCAGACGCTCAACGTCCTGTGTTTCCCTTATGAAAATCGCGGTGATTGTCTGCGAAGTTAGTGTCCGTGTCCCCTTTTGGTCACTGGGCTGTGTGGGCTCGACTACCGCCTTCGCGCCTCCGGTGGCGATAAAGGCCTTAGCCAGGTTGCCTATCTCGAAGAAGTCGCAATCGAACCGGGGGGCGGTGAGTGTCTTGCGATCGGAGTAGGCAGACTTAACTGCGGGATCCACAAACAATTCCGCATTACCCGACGCTTCGGCTTTTTCGAGATCGCGGCCGGTGACCCGCCAGAAAAGCTTTACGCTGTCAGCACTCAACCGTTTATGAGCTGCCCGGGGGTCGTTAGCTTTTGATTTGGGTGCTGAAAGGTTGATGACCGATCGGCCCTCAGTGCGCAACTGTCTCAGCAAGCTGCGGTCGCCCTGGGCCTGGAACGTTACTTCAATAAGGTTCGCTGCAGTCGCCTGCATCTCGGCGTCGGCATCGAGGCTTTTGGCTCTGGCATCTCTCATCGCCAAGGCGCGTTCCAAGCGCTGGTCCTTGTCGAGAAAGAAATCCATGTCAACAGAATTCACGTCCGCTGCGCGTCCTTCTTCCATCGAACGTAAATATGAATTACCCCGTAGCTCGACTTTCTGAAGGCGCTTCTGCTCATTCAAAGTCGCAAACAGGGTATCCCCGCTCATGACGTCGCGATCCTGCTCGACGATTACGTTTCCGGAAAAGGTCAACTTCATCGAGGCTTGCTCGAACGTGGCTTGGGCTGAGCGAATGGTCACGGGACGCGAGCGGCTCGAGGTCGCCTTGACCTGAGACTCTTTTAGCACCTCTGGCGCCACTGTTATCTGGACATCTTTCTTCAATTCGAGCTTCTTATTCTTGGCCTCGACAACGGCTCCAGTTGCTTGCCCCGAGACATTTTCGCGCGTGAAGGTCATTGGCACCTCTGTAAGTGCGACTTCTGTAGCCTGGTTGTACGAAAGAGACTCCGTATTAACCTTTAGCGCATCCTTCGTCTCAATCTTCACATTTCCCACGAAACTAATCACTGAATTCTTCTGATCGTAAACAGCTCGGGCCGCAGAAATTTGATCCGGTTTGTCACCTTCCGGCGGATAGACCGAAAGGCTTACAGCTTCCAGTTCATGATGTCCATCTGAATACGTGATGTCACGAGTGGCCTTAAGAAGCATGTACAAGCGGTCGCCTTTGGTGACACGTTGTTCATAGCCCTCGATAATGCCGGTTATTTCTTTTGAGAGCGCAGGAGTTTCAGACTTGAGCCGAAAGGGTTTGTTATTGCGAAGTCGGTAATATGAAATAGCAATGAATGCAATTCCAACGGTGAGGATGAAAATCGCAATTGAGCGTGCAATTAACGGAAATCGCGCTCGCAGCCCAATTGCAAAAGCCCTTTTTCGTGTTATTTCCTGCACCATATCTCTCAATTGCAAGGGCACGGCATGCCGTGCCCCTTCGTTATCCGTTCAAATCTTTACCGACTCCCAATTGCCTCCAATTGGAAGAAGATCCATAAACCAATCCGCAATTGGCAACTGACAATCGGCAATCCCCTTAGGCTGGTCGCAACTCCTGCACGCATAACTGCAGAAATGTTTCACCACCCCAGCGGGTGGTTTCTATCGTGTAAGCCATTGTGATGCCATTAGTAACAGCCACCGTTTGTCCTATTTCAGCTCCATTCCACCAAATTGCTTCCAGCGGCCGCCCTTCAGGCCCGCTAACGTGCACTTTAATGTGCTTCTCACCAATTAGACGCGGTTCGGACATGATTCGCAAGTTGTGAGCCAAAAAGACCGGACGCGGGTTGCCGGCCCCGTACGGCTCGAGCATCTCGAGTTCTCGAACCAGATCGAAAGTGATATCCGCCGTCGAAAGCTCACCGTCAATATAAAGGCATGGTTCCAGATCCTCATCCGTCAAACACGCCGCGGCGTGTTCATTAAGGCGTCGTCGCAACTCTGAAATTCGATCCCGGCGGATGGTGACCCCTGCTGCGTGCGAATGTCCGCCGAACTTCTCAAATAGGTCGCTACAGGATGTCAGACCATTAAGCAAGTGGTACGGCTCGATGCTCCGTGCAGAGCCATGGGCGATATCGCCTTCAATAGATAAGACTACACAGGGCCGATTAACCCTTTCGGAGATCTTCGACGCGGCAATACCTATTACTCCGCGGTGCCAGCCTTCCCCGGCAATGACAGCCACATGAGTTCGGGAAATACCCTCGGTAGGGTTCTCAAGTTCTGCAATGGCGAGGTCAATGATCCTCTGCTGAACCTCCTTCCGTTCCTGATTGCGAGCATCAAGGTGTTCAGCGAGACGGCGGGCCTCTTCTCGATCACGGGTGTCAAAGAGCTCAACCACAGCTCGCGCGGCATCCATCCTGCCGGCGGCGTTTATGCGGGGGCCGATACGAAAACCGAGATCGTATGCAGTCATGCCTTTGCCATCACCGCAACCAGCAACCGCCATCAAGGCCTGAAGCCCGGGATTGTTTGTTTGGTAAACGTCTCTTAGCCCCAACGAAACGATAGTGCGGTTTTCTCCCACTAGTTTAGCTACGTCCGCGACCGTTCCAATAGCCACGACTTTTAAGAAAGCACTGACTTGAGATTCCCGTCGATACTTGCGAAACAAGGCATGCACCAGTTTGTATGCAACGCCAACACCCGCGAGGTTCTTATCGGGGTAGGGACAATCACGCTGGTTTGGATTGAGAACCGAAAAGGCGGGTGGCACTCCTTCTCCCTCATCCGGAAGATGATGATCAGTAATGATCACATCCAAGCCGTGTTCCTGTGCCCAATGAAGTGGTGCGTGAGCGCGAATCCCACAATCGACGCTGATAACCAACTGGTAGCCTTCGTTAAAGGCGTTTTCCAGCGCTGCTTGTTGAATGCCATAACCTTCTGTGAAGCGATGTGGAATATGAAAACCAACTCGAGCGCCTAGAAGTTTCAGAGCGCGGAGCAGCACGGCCGTTCCAGTAGTGCCGTCGACGTCATAGTCACCATAGATAAGAATCTGCTGGTTCTGATCGATTGCTCGTTGCAGACGCGCCACGGCCTCGGTCATTCCAAGCATCAGCTCGGGATCATGAAGTTGGTTGTGGGAAGGGTGCAGGAAGGACTGAGCGGATAACTCATCCCCACATCCACGCGAAATGAGGAGTGAGGCTACTATCGGGGAAACTTTTAGCACGCGGGCGAGTGAGGCGGCGCGGTTTGTATCTTGCCCGCGGAGAATCCAGCGTTTGGCAATCATCAGTCGGACATTGGTCTCGCATTCGGTATTGATTTATTCGGCAAACCAGCCATCAGTGTCGAGTAGCTTTACACCAATCCGTTTGCTGTTGTCCATCTCGTCCGCCCAAACTCCATTGACCTGCGCTTCGAGCTTGCGCCCAAAGGGAGGTGTGAGTGTGACCAAAGAGCCAACCTCGACGTCTTCGTCAAGAATTATCGTCGCGCCGGATCTGCTGATCTTGATAGCCTGAGCTTTTACATGGAAATTTTTCCCAGCAGAAGTCTTGCCCTCCACTTCGAGGGCAAATTCGACTGGTACCCGGGGGCTGCGGGGCCGCTGGGACGGACTCGCCCCCCCTCGGCGATCTTTCGCATTCATTAAAACTCACCACCCTTATGCTTACTTTGGATTCCCGCAG
>DASSCG010000340.1:0-2327 GCA_035697925.1 Pyrinomonadaceae bacterium | reverse complement strand
GGTTTTCTTATTGCGTCAGGGCCCAAACGGTTAAAACGGTTAGAGAAATTCTTCGTAACTTCCTGCAACCGGGCTAAAGCCACGGTGCGAATGAGAGTAGGCGGATATTTATTCGGTGAAGAGTGAGCAAGCCAAGATCAGAAACTACATGAGACGCCGGAAGATGCCGCACAAGTTAGTGCTCCTTTCCCTGCTAGCGTTAGTTCCCTCGATTGCCCACGCAACTGCCGAAAATAACGCAATCAATATTTCCCTGAATCGCAGCAGGCCGCAACGCGGCGAAACCGTTGAGGTCAGGGTGCGCGCTACTGTTGATGATCCTCAATCGAGCGGTTCCATACATGCGCTTCTTCTACAACCGTCGAGAGGTACCACTGAATTGGCTCTGCAAAAAGAGGCAAGAGATCGCGGTGAGTTCACTGCTCAAATCCCCCTCGGGCACGAGGCGCCTGAGGGTATGTACGTCATCCACGTCTGGACCGGCCAGGCTGCGAATCCTTCGGCCGTTGGGAAGGCAACGTTTCTGTTGGGCCGGGTAGTGGCGGACTTCTTTGTTGCTCCTTATTTAGATGAAACCAATACGACTCAGGACTTGGAGAATTATCTGAAAGAGTTCGGACAGGTCGGCGGAAATTTTCTGGTTGCTCACAACCTGATCACTCCAAGCAAAGTGTACTATCCGTCCACAATTGCCCGCACCGATGTGGCTCGCTCTACGAGCGACATTGTCGAGCTGGTGTTGAGCCGCGCGGACAAGTATGGCTACGCAGTACTCCTTTCAGTCAGTTGGGACATGACGCGGCGGTCGCATTACAAAAGCCGGATGGCCGAAATCAAACGCATTACTACTGAGTTGTACGCTCTTTACAAAAACCACCCATCACTGGCCGGCTTCTATTCGTATCAGGAAGGCAGCGGAACCTACTTTGTACCTTACGTTCGCGAGTTCAGCGAGCACGTAAAGACTATTCATCGCAATCTCCTGACAGCGTGCGCTCCACACATGGATGATCCGTTGCTGGCTGGTTACCTGAGTACCGTTGAAGAGTTAGACATTCTCTTTTATCAGACAGGCGTGATGGCGAGCTATCGCACGGACAACCGCAAGAAATACCCATTCCGGCGAGTGAAGGACTTTTGTTCTCTGGCGGCTGGCGCAAAACGGCTCCAGAACAAGATCTCGATCAATCACGTGGAACTGTTTGGCTATCTCGAAAACCGCTTGAATCCGGAAACGGCGGCGACCACGTACGAGAATATCTACGGGCAGATTTTGAGCGCGGCGACAGTGACGGGTGCGGATGGGATCTCATTCTTTACCTATCACGCGCATGTCCACGTGCCGCTGAAAAAATATGACGAGGTCAAGCGCAGCCGAGCTGCCGTCGCCGACGGAGTGAGAGCCTTCGATCTGGTAACCTCAAAGGTTTCTCACCAGCGCAATCTTCTGACCGTTTATTTTCCTTATTCAGACTGGATTATTGAACGGTGGCCCAACGACTTCTTACCAGCGCTCGACGCTTTTCGGGTGCTCGGGCTGCCTGTCGACGTGCTGCCCTATGCGCCGCCGTTGGAAGAGTCTGTTTATCCCTATTACCCGTTTCACATGAACAGGAATGTCCTTGCCCGGCTTCTCAAAGAGCGGACAGTATTGGTCCTGCCGAATGTCTCGGGCTTTCAGCAGACGGACAGCGATCTGATCAAGGGCTTTGTCGAGCAGGGTGGAGTAGTCATTGCGTTCGGAAGGCAAATTCCCATGGGTCGCAGTTATGAGCGCAAGGAATTGTTCGGTGTTGATGAGGCGGGAGGTTTGAAGCATCACACGGCAGTTGTTGTTAAGGAACCTGTGGGGCACCGCGTCAAACCCGCGCGCCGTTTTGATCTAAAGGAAACTGAATTTCCCACGTGGACAATTAATAATGCGAGAGTGATTGCAACCTTTGAAGATAACTCAGCCGCCATCGTCGCGAATAGATTTGGCAAAGGAACGGTAGTGTCATTCTTCCCAGACGCTTGGACAGCTGCACGCGACATTCCTGATCTTACTCGCGACGTGATCGATTACGCGTTGAACGCAGCCGGAGGTGAGTCGCCTGTTGATATTCTCGGAGCCAACGAGAACATGGATATAGCGGTTGGAAAGACGCCACTGGGGTTTAGCGCTGCAATCGTTAATCACAGTTCGCGTAAGATGGATGTCATTCTTAAGCCTGCAAAATCTCAAGTACGCCGCGAGGGAAGCTGGGTTGATCTCGTTTCGAGCGAAGTAGTTAAGCCCACCGCAGCGAATCGGTCGCTAACATTGACGATCCAGGGCAATAGCTTTC
>DASSCG010000339.1:0-4537 GCA_035697925.1 Pyrinomonadaceae bacterium | reverse complement strand
AAGCCAACGAACAAACCGGTTTTTAATTTAAAGATATACCAATAAACGGAAGAGTATCCGAGCGAACCAAACCATAATGCTGAAACATAGATGGAGAGACTGCGTGACAGAACGATGAACAAAAGAACAAAAGCGGCGAGTGCCCATTTACGCCACCTGGTTCGTCGGGTAGGCGCCACATCGATAACTTCATCATCGGCAAAAGGGGAGCGGTTACTCATGGCGCTTAGCATACGCCGAATCTGGCAAATCCGCCGAATTTTGAGGTAGCCCGTGTATAATACTGCGGCTCAAAACTAAACTGCCAATAGAGAATTTGATGCTCACGCCAGAGTCGGTTTTACAAAGTCGCTACCGAATCGTTCGCCAACTGGGTCAGGGTGGCATGGGCGCAGTCTATGAGGCGATCGATGAGCGTTTAGATTCAACAGTCGCCCTTAAAGAAACGTTTTTCGTCGACGAGCGTTTGCGAAAGCAGTTCGAGCGCGAAGCGCGGCTCCTGGCTCGTATGCATCATCCTGCTCTCCCTCGCGTTAGCGATCATTTCTCGGAATCCGAAGGCCAGTTTCTGGTGATGCAGTTTATCGGCGGGGACGACTTAGCCGAGATGAGCGCTAAGCGCCGTGGGCCATTTCCGGTGGAGCAAGTCTTGACTTGGGCGGATCAGCTACTTGACGCACTCGACTATCTACACACTCAGGATCCGCAGATCATCCATCGCGACATCAAGCCTCAAAACTTAAAACTTACACCTCGCGGCCAGGTTATCCTGCTAGATTTCGGACTCGCCAAGGGCCAAGCCGGCGAAATTTCGCGTCCGACTACTTCAGCCAGCATTTTCGGATATACGCCTAACTATGCACCGTTGGAACAGATTCAAGGTTTGGGTACAGACGCACGTAGTGACATTTACGCTCTAGCTGCAACCCTGTATCACTTGATGACCGGAGTAAAGCCTCCCGACGCTCTTTCACGTGCGGCGGCGATTGTGAACGGTCAGCCGGATCCCTTGACGCCTGCGCACGAAGTCAACAGCAGCATTCCTGCCGGCGCGTCAGCGGTCTTACAAAAGGCGATGGCCCAAAATAGAGATCAGCGTTATGCCACGGCCGCGGAGATGCGCCGGGCCTTAGGAGCCAGCTCTGAAACAACAGTTGCGAACCGGAGTGAAGCCAGGACGGTCTTATTCGCACCATCCAGTTCGCCGGTTGCAGCCGAGACGCGAGCGGAGGCACCGCAGGCCACTGTGCAAACGGGTGAGACTACAGTTGTGCGGCAGCCGGATAAAGCGCGACGGAAAACACCAGCGATCGCAGCTGCCGTGGCTTTGTTACTCGTCGCCGCGATCGGCGGGCTCTACGTCTATAAAAGAAGTAACTCAGCAAGAGTTGAGTCACCAGCTATTCAACAAGTCCCTAGTCCGGCAACCGAGGGCACTCCTGCCCTGGACCAGACTACGGCTAAGCCCCCAACTCCGGAAGAATCCAAGGCCCCTGAGCAAAACTCTGCAGTCGCCGCCGAGGAAAAGGTAGTCAAAAAGCCAGAGCGAACCACCAAACAAAAAGCAGCGACCTCTCGGCAAGGAAATGCTTCCGACGAAGAGGACGACGAGCGTGCAACATCCGAAGTACAGGAGCCTCCTGAACGGCCTGATGTGCCGGACGTGAACGCGGATGATGTTCCCCGGCCTCGACGACCTCCTGCAAGGCGCCGTGTGGGAGACGTAACCATTAGAACACTGGCCGATGGTACCCAAGTGATAATCAATCCGGACGGCAGTCGAATTATTGTGACGCCCGATGGGAGACGGCAAATAATTCGGCCTACCCCAAGAGTCTATCGCCGAGGGATTCCTCCCCGTCAATAATCCTACCGGCATTTATACGTCCAATCGATTAAATAGAGATTTCCGAAGAAGGGTAGTGGTACCACTAAATCACACTATATCATCAAGTCTCTTCGTGTTAGTTCGTGTGATCTAGTGGATCATATCCGGTGAGATCTACGAATGACAGTACCAACTAGATTAGTAACGTCTCGAGGAAAGTAATGAAAGTAACCGTAACACGAACTATTGCCTGCCTGACATTTTTGGCGTTTCTCGCGTCTGCGTCGTTAGCAACCCTCGCTGCCCGAATTAACGAGGATAAGGCCAGATTTGCGATTATTCGCACCACTCCACCAGCGCCAGTTTTTGACGAGAAAGAAAGACTGGCGGAACTGGCTCAACGTCGCGCAAAGGTGGCCCAGGCGATTGGCCCTAGCGCCGTGCTCATTCTTTTTAGTGCTGAGCCAAGAGTTTATGCCAATGATGTTGACTATGAGTATCGTCAGGAGAACAACCTCTACTACCTAACGCAACTAAAGCAGAAGCGCGCGACACTTGTTTTGCTCCCTGGCAACAAGCAAACGCCCGAAATCCTCTTCATACCACGTCGCGATACCTTTGCCGAAGTGTGGAATGGGCGTATGTACAGTGCCGAAGAAGCCGCGCAGACCTCGGGCATTAAGGAGATTTGGGAAGCGCGTGAGCTCGAACCTTTCTTGCAGGCCTTGCGAGCGCATCAGCCTTACCGACCAAAGTCTGAAAATATTCTGATGACTCTGTCTGGGGGGACTCCTCAGCCAGATGCTGGGACCGGCTTCGAGACAGTCTTGGCCGCAGCGGAAAAGAATGCGGCTGAACTCTACACTCTTGCTCCCCGCGGCACGGGTCCCAGTCGCGAGTATGCTCATGAGCAGCGATTTGTTACTGATTGGGCCAAGTCACCGGGCGGTTTCGTAATCAAGAATGCCTGGCCCATCTTTGTGGGCATGCGGATGAAAAAGTCTCCGATGGAATTGCGTCTACTCCAGCACGCCATTGATATCACTACCGAAGCGCAGCAGCGGGCATGGCTTGCAGCTGGAGAGGCGAAATGGGAGTACGAGGTCGATGCTGAGGTTATTTATACCTTCAAGCGACGGAACGCTGACCACTGGGGTTATCCGTCAATCGTTGGTTGTGGCCCAAATGCAACAACGCTTCACTACATCGAGTCGCAGGGAGTGGTAAAGCCTGGTGAATTGATACTGATGGATGTTGGCGCAGAGTACGAGCACTACACTGCCGATGTAACCCGCACGTTTCCAGTGAACGGCAGGTTTTCTCCTGCGCAGGCCGAGATCTACCAGGTTGTGTACGACGCTCAGGATGCAGCCGCGAAGGCAATTAAACCTGGAGCACTCTTCTCCGATGTGCACCGCGCAGCGACCGCAGTAATTAAGGACGGTCTGCTAAAGATGGGTTTGCTTACCGATACGAATTCAGAGCAATACCGGATCTGGTTCATGCACGGCACCTCTCATTGGTTGGGAATGAATGTGCATGACGTTGGCAACGCAGCAAGACTTGAGCCGGGAATGGTATTCACGAACGAACCCGGCATCTATATTCGTACTGACGCGTTGGATCACCAGCCCTACGGTTGGAAGCCGGATGATTGGGAAAAGTTTAAAGCTGCCGTTCGACCGGCTTTTGAGAAATATAAGGGAATCGGTGTGCGAATTGAAGACGATATGCTTGTCACCGCGGATGGTACACGCTGGATGACTGAAGCATTGCCTCGGAAGATGTCGGAGATTGAAGCCTTCATCGCAAATGGACGCCAGGCAGCGCGGAACCAACTAAACATGCCGGCAGGGAACCCACTAAACGTGCCGGCCGGCCGGCCACCAACTAACATGCCGAAGGGCACCAACTAAACATGCCCGAAGGGCATGAAGTTAATAGCCGGGGGCAACGCCCCCGGTAAGCTAAGTTTCAACCCCCGACCCTGAAAGGGTCGAAGCGGAAAGAAGATTTAGCAGCGAGGTGCTTGTGAAGTGCGACCCTTTCAGGGTCGGAAGAGGTTTTCCTGTTTTCCGGGGGCGCTGCCCCGGGCTATTGAATGTGTCCCTTTCAGGGACCAGACAAGTCTGCCTTTGACGTTTTCGGCACGATTGTACCAATTC
Organism: Pyrinomonadaceae bacterium; assembly: GCA_035697925.1. Taxonomy (GTDB): domain Bacteria; phylum Acidobacteriota; class Blastocatellia; order Pyrinomonadales; family Pyrinomonadaceae; genus PSRF01. Next base: position 544 of record DASSCG010000339.1, on the reverse strand, counting down.
ACCAAAGCAGCTCAATGCGGAGAAAAGAGTTTTCGCAGCAACCCTGAGAACCACCTCAGGGCTGTTCGAAAAAAGCCGTGGCTAGGAGGGGGTTCACCAACTGCGGTTTTTGCTTCGGCTTCCAACGCAAGGAAAAACTGAGAAGCCATCATCTTTGCAGTTCCCTGAATCATCCGCTGACCAACACTCGCGATCGTTCCGCCCACCTGCAGATCTCCAGTGTATTTGATGATGCTGGTTTGGCCTTGGGCTTCCAGGTCCAAGTCTCCGGACCCTTTCAAGAACCCAGGCGTTCCTTTGCCGTCGACGACTATTCGGTAGTGTTCAGGCGGCCGCATATCTTCAAGCCTTACATTTCCTGTGAAGACTCCTTTGATCGTGCCTACACCAGTCCGGATGGTTGCCGAGTAAGTATTTTCAGCAGTCTTTTCCAGACGTTCGCACCCGGGAATGCAACGCTGCAATACTTGCGGATCAGTCAGACACTCATAAACACGTTCGCGCGGAGCCTGGAGTTGGTGGGTGCCCTCAATTTTCATAATAC
>DASSCG010000338.1:0-3019 GCA_035697925.1 Pyrinomonadaceae bacterium | reverse complement strand
CCGTGGCGGCCATCGATTTTACCCGGACCGGTGGTGATTGAAGTTGACCGATTAGTGTCCCCACTCGGCAGAATCCAAACGTTCGAACTCGTTTCCGACTGCACTGTTACTAAACGATTCGAGTCCGACGTAAGACTAATTCCCGTGTAATTATTCAAGTCGTTAGTAACCCGTCTCGCTTCTCCTTCAGGATAAGACAGGTACCAAATTTGTTGCGCGTCAGAATTTCCTGAATCCTGCTCCGAGGCAGCAAGAATTATGGCATTGCCGTCATCAATCCAGGCCAACTGCCCCATAGACATCCAGCTCTGAGTTCCGATCTGTTTTTCCTTGCCGCTTTCCAAAGCTACCTCAACGACGTAGGTGGCGTAGCTGGGAACAAAACTCCCGGCGCTGCAGGCGATTGTTTTTCCGTCGGGCGACCATGCGACATGCCGAAAGAAGTTTGGCAACTTCCGCACAGCGAGTTTGCGTTCACCGCCACCGTGTGCGCTACCAATCATCAATGCATCTTCTCCGGCGTCGGGAAAGTTGCGAATGAAAGCAACCTGCTGACCGTCGGGAGAGAACGTGACAGCGCTGCCCACATTTGAGAGCACTCTTCGTTGGTTTCCTCCCAGCACCGGAATTTGAAACAGGTTAGACGTGGAGCTGTTCTTTTCAGTGGCCACGTAGTAGATGAAATCGCCGTCCCGCGAAAAAGTCAGCCCCGCATATTGCACATCAGATGGTGGCACGATTTGCACATCACTGTGTGTGTTCACTTGTCGCACGCGCAAACTCTGCTGTCCGGTTTCGCTCGCAACATGGACCAGGTATTTACCATCAGGCGAGATCGCCGCCTTATCGGCAGTGCCCGAACTGGTAAGCCGGGCAATCTTCATGTTTCGCGAAGAATTGAAAACATTGCTGGACGGGGCCTGTTTTGCCGTCAAGAGATAAGCCACACTCAGCACGACCGCCAGCGCTACTAAAGCGATAACTCCCAAGACAAACACAAGGGCTTTAGGATGAGACTTGATTTCCGCTACCAGGTACTCGGCAGTCGAATTGGTTTTTCGGACGTTGCTCTCCGCAGTGTAAGAAGTCGAGCGAGAACTTCCAGGGCTGAGACCCATTCCGGAAATTTTCTGTGACGGCGAAGCAGGTTGCCGCGAAATCTCAATTTCGTTGTTAAGCTCCAACTCCCGGCGCAGATTTTTCAGATCCAGAGCTAGTTCCTTCGCCAGCTGGTATCTTTCATCGGGATCCTTTCTCAATGCTTTGCGCACAATCCGTTGCAACTCGTTGGGAACGTCGGGCGAATGTCGTTGCAACGGCACAGGCTCAGCGGTCAATATCGATGCCAATACGTCACTGCCACTCTGCCCTTCAAAAGGAACCCGCCCCGCGGCCAGCTCATAGAGAATTACCCCAAGGCTCCAGATGTCGGTCTGTTCACTCACCTCAAAACCGCGCGCCTGTTCTGGAGACATGTACTTGGCTGTGCCCATGACTTTTCCGGGATCAGTCAGCACGACTTGAACCGTAGCCGCCTCGGAATCACTATGCAGTCCCGGAAGAGTGAGCTTCGCCAAACCGAAGTCGAGCACCTTTACATAGCCATCGCGTCGGATCATCACATTCTCTGGCTTAATGTCGCGATGCACAATTCCGGCAGTATGGGCCGCAGACAATGCGGAAGCGATTTGGCTACAGATGTCCAATACCTGTCCGATCGACAGCGGCTGTTTTGCCATAAACTCGCGCAGTGATATGCCGTCGATGAATTCCGTAACGATAAAATCGGTATCGCCTTCTGAGCCGATCTCGTGAATCGTGAGAATGTTCGGATGGTTCAGGGCAGATGCGGCAAGAGCTTCTTGCTTAAAACGGCGCAGCCGTTCCTCGTTCCGAGTAAATTCGGAAGGCAGCAGCTTTAACGCAACCGAGCGGAGCAGTTGAGTATCGTAAGCGAGGTACACCTCGCCCATGCCACCCACTCCAAGCAGCGTGCGGATCTCATAGCGGCCAAGACGTCTGCCGGCAGCAGTAGGCATTGTTCTAGCGGAAGGTTTCTTCTCAGTTCAACGATCTACCCCGTATAGGTTGATCTCGCGGTCAACAAGGATAACAATTGAACAATTCGTTCCTCGTAAAAATACTACCATACATTTTCAATGCTCATTTCCTCGGCCGGCGTGTCACAGCGTCCGACGATTTTGTCCCTGGGCGTTGATGGCGAGCGCGTTGGCGCGAATAGCGCTGGGAACATCAATCGTCGTGTACTCGTCCCCGCTTAGGCATTCCATGTGTGCGAAGATCGCTTGTGATGAAGAGTCCGATAATTTCTCCCGTAAGACTGATTCCGAAAGCGCGGGTGTCGATCGAGCCGGGCGGGTCAATGGTCACCAAAGCCCCTTTGCTGTTGTGGGCCAACGCAAATGGCGCCAACAGGGCCGCGCTGATCTAGGTCATGGCGAAGCTCGCTAAAAGTAAAGTCCACGGGGTTTTCATTTCGTTCCTCCTGCGAATTCGAGTCCTGTCTTTTCAGTCTTGCGTTTTTCCTCCTTCTCCGTCGGGATTCGCTCAACCCAGCGACCTCGCGCAGAGAAGCAACAATCCATCGGCAGTTTCCACAAAATGAACGCTTCCGGTCTCGATCCGGGCGTAGATGCTGCGCACGCTCATTCGCATTAACGCGGCAGCGTCCTCCGGCGCGACCATCTCGACCACCTTGAGGCATGCAGGACACCAGGCGAAGGCCGCGCCCCGGGGGCGTCTTACGATCACGATCTGGTGCATTTCGATGGTAGTCACAGTCCTCTTCCTCACGAACGCCCCCTCTTCAGTCTTTCAGCAGAGTTGCCCCGGCCTGTTGCCGTCACCCTTGACACCGCGTCCTTACAACCGGCGCGACCCCCGTGCGTTTGCCGCCCTCATCGTCGGCGCCGTCTCAAGTCGCGGCGGAGAGTAAGCGCAACGTCGGCGGAAGTCCTTGAAGAATTCGGAAAAACCGCCGAAATAACGCCGAAATATC
>DASSCG010000337.1:0-4802 GCA_035697925.1 Pyrinomonadaceae bacterium | reverse complement strand
GGAGCGGTTCAAGGTTCGTAGCACTCAGTCTCATTCTCACCGCGGCTTTATCCCGGTGTTGCGAGGCTGTGAAGACAACCAGAAATCGTTTAAACGGTTTCCAAGTTTCAGTCGGGGCCAGATCACCGCGCTGAAGCGACGGTGTGAATGAGAAACTTCTCTAAGAAACAGTACTGGCAATTCTCCACCGATCTTAACCATCATCTTCTCCCAACCTCTCCCAGAAAAGGCACAAACGTGGGCTTACTAACACGTCACTATTTTCGGATATCACTACTGCCCAGACTGGCCATCCTGGTTTTGATGCTGCTGAGCGTGGCTACAACGTCAAGTGCACAGTCAGAGCGTTGGTCAGCAAAAGTGGAGGGTCGCATTCGCTTTTACCAGACCAATGAGTTGGGTATTGTTATCACTGGAACCGATAAATCTCTCTACGCCATTGATGGCGAGTCAGGGGACATTCTCTGGCGACGCAAAAATGCTCATCTCGACGAGACCGACGTTGCAGCCGTGCCTGGCACTGACATTCTCCTACTCACCATAGAAGACGGCAACAAGACACGTTTTGAGGCAGTTGACCTGATGACGGGCGAAACACTTTGGCGAAGCGACAAAGTGCGCGGTGCGGTAATGCAATTGGCGTTGGACCAGAGCCAAAATTTACTCGCGGCGGTCTTCGTGCGCGACGCGCGTGGCCAGGCCGGAGACGCTTTAAAGCGCAAGCCCACAATTCATCTCTTCGATTTGGCAGCAGGCCGTGAGCTTTGGAAGCGGGAACTCGACAGTGAGATTGAGATGATGCCCACGGCTTGGCGTGATGATGAAAAGGTTTCATTCACACTCGACAACTATCGGGCCCCAGCATTTATAGATGGCCGGCTCTATTTGTTTTACGAAGGTTTGACTTCACTTGACGCGCTGACGGGCAAAGATCGTAGACGGGAGAGGTTTCGGATTAACGAAGAGGGACTCGCCCTAACCGACGCGGACCCAGTCGCTGATGAGAGGGCCATCTATGTCTCGGGCCGCGGTCGAATTCGCGCCATTTCTCGAAGCACTGGCGAAGAACTCTGGGAAGCCAAAGACCTGGGGCTGACTCCGGAAGTGATTCTTACTCCTCAGGTGATGTATGTCCGAACCGGCGGTCAGTTTTCAGCGCTTCGAGATGGAGAACCTGTTGAGCGAGGTCCCTACGGTGTCAGCGCTCTGGATGTCGACAGCGGAAGAGTGCTCTGGCGCTACAAAGGCGCCGACAAAGGCATTACCAACCTCGCAATACCTGACGATCAGACTATCCTAGTTGCGGATCGTGATGACTTGATCGTCATCGATGCGGCCACGGGAAAACGTCGGGCCAAAGTCTCCCACAAAGTGGAGAAGGCAGCGTTCCTATTGCTCAATCAACGTGGGGAAGCTGTAGTAGGAGGGCGAAACGAGATTGCGGCTTTCGAGCTTGCTGCGGGCCGAAATACGTGGCGGTCTCGTCACAATCCGCCTGGTCGAGGTGTCCTGCGCACTGTGGGAGCAGTCGCGGCTCGTGCAGCGTCGCTTTATTTTCGATATGGAGGAACCGCAACATCCGCATTTCGTGGTGTCCGGCTATTAAGTAGTATCTCTTCTTTACGTTGGTCTGGGCTGGCCGCGCACGTCACCTTACCTAGTTTGACCAGCATGGCCACAAACTATTCTCGCGAATATGTAGCCGAGCGCTTCTCGTCGTTCGGAGTGCTTTCACGCGCGCGTCAGGTTGCGTCTGTAAGCAGGCCGAGAAGTATTGACCTGCCGCGTCCTTCGATCGATGTTGAAGAGCGCCTGATGGACCGGTTGGATCCCGCCCATCAACTTGAACGCCTTTCTCGTTTTCTTTGGCGACGGCAAAGACTCGCCACACTCAGAGGTGATTGGATGTATTTCTATACTGAGCTGCAGCAAGGGAATGGCTTGAGGGGTGTTAACGTGAACACCGGCGTTGCGGAGCGGGCCATCCGACTAAGCGACCTGGACGAACGCTTTATTAGCGATGAAGCGGCGGGTTTGCTTTTTACTGCCAGGAACAATCGCCTCATAGCTTTCGACCTGAACGCCCGTCAATAGATCGCCGCCAGGCGTATCAACCTTGCAGTAGCCCGACTGTTAAGGAGGGCTTGTCAAGATACCTCTAGAATACTGCAGTGTGTGACCTCGGCAATGATCACTTCTCAAAAGCGGTGTGACGGACGACCGATGTGAATATGAGGACCGGTAGCTGTTCCGGGAATTGCTCCTCGAAAAGCAAGAAAGGGAATACCGTTAGCCCGCAAGTAGTTCATCAAAAGCTGTCCTTCAGGTCCGTCAGGGTGAATCGACACATCCATTGAATTGTGGTGGTCCAGACGCCAGCGGTCATGAATTGCTCCCTGACCAAAAACTCCAACCGGCAACGGCTTCTTGAATGAATCGAAGAAGAAGCGTTGGACTTTCCAGGCTTCTGATAAGGCCCAACCGCCTCCTCCGTTATAACGGATGTAGGAAGTGGTTTGAACCAGACCTCCCTTACGCAAAGGTGACTTGGCCATCTGAGCTTCGGCCTCAGCTTCGACGAGCGCGTCGGCGATTTGTGTGTCAGCGTTGGACATCTGCCTTTGAGTCTCCGTCAGCTTGTCCTTGGCAACAGCTACGGCAGTTTCACTCACGCCAAGCTCATTTTTTGAGATGAGGCCCTCAGCAAAAAGCTTTTGAGATTGGATTAGCTTTTCTTCGGCACTTCTAACGTTGCGCTCGTGGATCGCCAACAGTTTGGCAAGGCTGCTCTTATAATCTTTGGTGGCCTTAATGAATGCGTCGCGTAATACAGCTAACTCGCTTGGTGGCTTAGTATCCTTGGTGGCTTTAGGTCTTTTGGGTTGAGCCTGCGCCCCTGCGACGAACAGGCATGTGAGGCCCACGAGCAAAGCGAGTCGACATCGGCCAAACGTGTTTTTTGCTGACAAAAGCATCTTATTTAATCCAATAATGCTACGTACGACGTGTGTCAAAAGTTTTATTCGCAGGTGTTGGATTGCCAGTATTATGCACTAATCGAGCCATGATTGCGCGCTCGCCTTGCGTGTTGTCTGTTATTAGTGCATAGTGACGCACGGTTAATCCTTCTCTCGCGCATCGACGGTGATGCGCCCCGCGCCTAAAGTATCAGCGCTGGCGTTTTTGGATGGTTCGAGAGCAGGCTGATTTCAACTTCAGAAGCCGCTCCATAGAGCATTCGAAAACCGGCCCTTCGCTCCTACCGTTCGACCGAAGCAAATCCGATTCAGAGCTTCTCTTTATTCCCCCCGAGGGGAAAGGTACATCTACATGACAATGAAACTTTACGTAGGAAATCTCTCGTTTTCAACCTCCAGCCAGGATTTACAGGAGCTCTTTGCAGCTGCCGGCACGGTTGAATCAGCGAGTGTGGTCGAAGATCGCGACACCGGACGCTCACGCGGCTTCGGATTCGTCGAAATGTCCAGCAAGGAAGAAGGCGCCGCAGCGATTGCCGAGTTTAATGGCAAGGAAGTCAACGGACGCAGTCTAACGGTCAACGAAGCCAAACCGCGCGAAAATCGCGGTGGCGGCGGTGGCGGACGCGGCGGTTTCGGTGGCGGACGCGGCGGTGGCGGTGGCTACGGTGGAAATCGTGGCGGCGGCGGTGGATACGGCGGTGGTGGTGGCGGTAATCGCGAACCTCGCTGGTAATCCAGTTTTTCAGTACTTCGAGTCTCCGTGGCGTGAAAGCGTCACGGAGTCCCGGAGCACAAGGCAATTACAAACTGCGCTTCAGAATTAGACTGAAGCGTTCAGACAAAGGAGTCTATGAATTTTTCTCAACTGGGACTTGCCCCCGCTCAAGTGCGGAGCTGCGAGTCTCTCGGATACATTGAACCAACGCCGATTCAACGACAGGGAATTCCTGTTGTCCTAAGCGGTCAGGACCTAATCGGCTGTGCTGAAACCGGCACAGGTAAGACGGCCGCATTTTTGCTCCCCATCATTCAAAAGATTACGGAGCTCACTCAGGGCGCGACTTCTACCCGAAAGAACTTAGGGTCAGGAAAAGGATCGCAGCCGCGCAAAGTGCGCGTGTTGGTGCTGGCGCCGACGCGCGAGCTGGCCGCCCAAATTGAAAAGAACTATGTTGAGCTGAACCCAGTTAAGGCAAATCGAAGCGTCACGCTGATAGGTGGCGCCAACATGCCCCGGCAAGTTGATGCGCTTCGGCGCAGTCCGGCGGTGGTAATCGCCACGCCCGGAAGATTGCTCGACCTAATTGAGCGGGGAGAGCTGGATCTTTCTGGGATCGAAGTACTGGTACTCGACGAAGCTGACCGCATGCTGGATATGGGATTCTTGCCGGCGATTCGCCGTGTGCTTTCTATGGTCCCTGAGAAACGGCAGACGCTTCTCTTTTCGGCGACGATGTCTCCGGAAATAGAGAAGCTGGCGCGTTCGACCATGAAAAATCCAAAGCTTGTTGAGGTAAGTCCTCGGGGCCAGGCTGCCTCCATGGTGGAGCAGACAGCTTACCCGGTGGCGCAGGAGTCCAAAACAGCACTCTTGTTAGACCTGTTGGAACGCGAGCGGTTCGAACGCGTACTGGTTTTTACGAGAACTCGACGCGGAGCCGAGCGCCTTTCCCATATTCTTTCAGCTCGGGATCACAGCGTAAATCGTATTCATGCGGATCGTTCACAATCACAGCGCGAGTCAGCGTTGCGCGGGTTTCGTGACGGGAAAACCCGTGTGTTAGTAGCAACTGACATCGCAGCGCGCGGCTTGGACGTGGA
>DASSCG010000336.1:0-5271 GCA_035697925.1 Pyrinomonadaceae bacterium | reverse complement strand
GAAAGTGACTGGAAACAAAAGTAGTTGATCCCGTTGAGACGGGAGTGTTCTCTGTCGATGAGAATGCGAAATCGGCAATCGGCAATTGTCAATTGGCAATCCAGAAGGGTGACTAATGCAAACACTGCAACAAGACGTGCGCTATGGCGCGCGAATGCTACTCAAGAAACCACTGTTCACCATCGTGGCGGTGCTGACGCTCGCACTTGGGATCGGAGCAAACACCGCGATCTTCAGCGTAGTCAATGCGGTGTTGCTGCGAGCTTTGCCTTATCACAACTCCGATCGATTGATAGTCCTTTCCGGGACCACACAGAGCGGCGACCGCGACACATTGTCAATTCCCGAAGTCCAGGACCTCCAATCGCAAATGCAATCACTGGAAGACCTTGCCGGGTTTCAGTCGCAGAGCGTCAATCTAACCGGAGGCGAACGTCCTGACAGAGTCCGTGGAGCATTCGTTTCAGCGAGCTTTTTCCGGGTATTCAACCTGCAGCCCGTTGTGGGCAGAACGTTTCTCGATGGCGAAGACAAACCCGGAGGCGCGAAGTTAGCAGTTGTAAACGAAAAGATGTGGCGGGAGCGCTTGAACAGCGACGCCAACCTGCAAACAAAAACGCTGGTACTAAACGGAGAACCTTACAGCGTAGTCGGAGTCGTGTCGTCAAGCTTTAAGCATCCACTCGATCCGGAAGTCGAGCTATGGATGCCGTACACAAACTTTCCTGGCAATACCGGGCAACGTGAGTCCCGCTTTCTATTCGCGCTGGGCCATCTCAAACCAGGTATCCAGTTATCGCAGGCTCATGCCGAGGCCCTAACCATCGCCGACCAATGGACCCAGGCTTATCCAAAAGAAAATGCCGGTCGCAGCGCCAGGGTGGAATCGTTCGGCGAGATCTTAGTGGTCAACATCCGCCCGATGCTCTGGCTTTTGTTTGCAGCGGTCGGCGTGATTCTGCTGATTGCGTGTGCAAACCTCGCGAATCTGCTGCTCGCGCGCGGACTCGCAAGGCAAAAAGAGATTGCCGTTCGAGCAGCGTTGGGTGCCAGTAGGTGGCGGCTAATACGTCAAATGTTGACTGAGACCACGCTGCTCGGCATCGCCGGCGGTGCGGGTGGCTTGCTGCTGGCGTACTGGGGGTTATATGGACTTCTCAAAATTCCTCAGAACTTCGTGAATGCAGATGATGCCGCACCCGATATGCGCGTTCTGCTTTTCACACTCGGTCTATCGGTACTGACAGGCTGGCTGTTTGGCTTAATGCCGGCACTTCAACTAGCCAAACCTGAACTCCAATCCTTTCTCAAAGAAGGCGGGCGCGGCAGCGGGGAAGGAGCAAGGTGGAATCGCGTGCGCGGTGGCTTCGTAGTGGCCCAGGTAGCGTTGTCTTTGATGCTGCTAGTGAGCGCCGGTCTTTTAATTCGAAGTTTTGACAAGCTGCTGAACGTTAATCTGGGCTTTAAGCCGGAACAGCTGCTAACCCTGGAATATCGTCTTCCGCGTACGAAGTATCGTGAGCCTCAGGCCCAATGGAATTTTCATAGTCGGGTGGTAGAGCGCATACAGGAAGTCCCGGGAGTGCAATCAGTTTCGCTGGTACGTGGTCTGCCCTTCAGCGGCAATGGCGGCACAGCTGCCATCACCCTGCCGGATCGCGAACTTCCCTCACCAGGAACTGAGCCGGAAGTGATGTTCAATACCGCGATGCCGAATTACTTCGAAACGATCGGAATTCCTTTTCTTAAAGGACGACAGTTTGGACCAGAGGATCAATTAAACACACCGCCGGTTGTCATTATTAATCAAACGATGGCCCAGAGGTTTTGGCCGAATGAGGATCCGCTTGGCAAGCAAGTCAAGTTTGTTGAGGACGGATCCACCGCTTCCGTCGTTGGAGTGGTGGGAGACGCAAAGCACTACTGGCTGGAAGATCAGCCCAAGCCCCAGATGTATGGCTCGTACACTCAGCAGCCCGGATATTTTGCGACGGTCGTGATTCGCACAACGGTCGAGCCTTTAGCCTTAACAGAGCCAGTTCGGCAGGCTGTTTGGAAAGTCGATGCTGATCAACCGATGTGGAAGATTCGCACGGTTGAATTCCTAGTAGACCGGAGTGTCGCCAATAGAAAGTTCCTAATGGCGTTGATGGGAATCTTTGAATCTCTGGCGCTGGTGCTAACCATGATTGGTCTGTACGGAGTGATCAGCTATCTGGTGAATCAACGCACACAGGAAATTGGAATCCGCATGGCCCTCGGGGCCCAAATGGGCGACATCCTGAGGTTGGTTCTAAAACAGGGCATGCTGCTGGTTTTGCTTGGTGTAGGTTTGGGATTGGCAGCCTCCTGGATGTTGACTCGCCTGATGGTTCGTTTGCTCTACGAGGTCAGCGCAACCGATCCGCTCACCTTTGTGACGATCTCATCGTTGTTGATTGTGGTGGCATTTCTGGCGTGTTACCTGCCGGCTCGACGAGCGACAAAAGTCGACCCGCTGGTAGCACTGAGGTACGAGTGAAGGCAAGTGATTGGAAACATATAGGACCAATAGGACCTATAGGACCTATCTGAGTTTGAGTGGAGGCCTCGATGACCCAACTGCTGCAAGACCTACGCTATGCGATTCGCTCGCTACTTAAGAAACCCGGGTTTGCGTTAGTTGCTGTTATCACGCTGGGCCTCGGCATAGGCGCGAACACTGCAATCTTCAGTTTCGTGAACGGCATCCTGTTGCGACCTCTCCCTTACCCAGAGCCTGAGAGACTGGCGCTTGTTAATGAGACAGCCTTCAAGCGGGGCATAGAAGAAATGGGAATTTCGTTTCCCAATTTCCTTGACTGGCGCGCTCAGAACCACGTCTTCCAGGACATCGCGACCTACCAAGGCGCTAATTTTTCACTGACGGGCGTGGGCGAACCCGAAATACTACGCGGAGCGCGCGTCTCACATGGACTATTCGAAATCCTTCGAGTTCCGCCGCTCAAAGGTCAAACGTTTACGGCTGAGGAAGATCGTCCCGACGTGAACACGGTTGTGATTCTTGGGCACGGTATGTGGCAAAGCCATTTCGCCAGTGACCCGAATATTGTCGGGCGACAAATCATACTCAACAATCGCCCACACACGATCAAAGGCGTCATGCCGCCTGGATTCAAGTTCCCGGAGATTGCGGAATTGTGGGTTCCGCTCGGACTCGATACGAAGATATGGACTCGCACCGATCACGGCCTGGGCGGAGTTGCACGTCTGAAAGACGGTGTCAGTTTCGAGCAGGCGCAGGCGGAAATGAACGTGATCGCCCGACAGATCGAAGAGGCGAATCCGGTGACAAACGAAGGGTTGGGTGTCCGCATTACTAGTATGCATACGGCGCTCGCAGGCGATTACCGCGAAGCGTTACTCATTCTGCTCGGTGTTGTAGGTTGCGTGTTGCTGGTGGCGTGCGCGAATGTCGCCAACTTGATGTTGGCGCGCGCGATGGGGAGGCAGAAAGAGGTTGCAGTGCGTGCGGCGCTGGGGGCCAGCCGGTGGCGAATCATTCGTCAACTTCTCACGGAGAGTTTGCTGTTGGGCATCGTGGGTGGAGCACTGGGTCTGCTCCTGGCGATGTGGGGCTTGGACCTGCTGCTTGCGGCGATTCCGATCAAGTTGCCGTTTTGGATGAATTTTGGCCTCGACTTTCGCGTCCTGGGCTTTACGCTGGTCGTTTCACTATTGACCGGTCTTATTTTCGGTATAGCGCCCGCGTTACATGCCTCGCACTCGGACCTCAACGAAACACTAAAAGAGGGCGGTCAAAGCGCAGCCGCAGGAGTTCGAAACCGCTCGCGCAATGTGCTCGTGGTATCGGAGATGGCGCTTTCACTGGTGCTGCTTGTTGGCGCGGGGTTGATGATCGAAAGCTTTCTTCGGCTGCAAAAAGTGAACCCCGGGCTCAATCCAAAAGGTGTGCTGACGATGGGGGTAGGTTTGCCCCAGGCGAAATACCGCGAACCTGAACAACGTAGCCAATTCTTTCGACAATTGATTGAAAGTGTTCGCGCCCTGCCAGGTGTCGAAGCCGCGGCCGCCTCCTCTACGCTGCCTCTGAGTGGAGGCGGTTGGGGCCGTAGTCTGACGGTTGAAGACTATCCCGTGCTCTCGGTCGGTCAAGCGCCAATGATTCAGCACACAGTGGTTATGCCGGGTTACTTTGCAACGCTTGGAATACCGCTTCTGTCGGGTCGCGACTTCAACGAAACAGATGGCCCAAACGCACTCAAGGTGACGATTATTGACGAGCGCCTGGCCCGCGAGTACTGGCCCAACGACAGTCCGCTCGGTAAGCGCATACGGTTCGGACCGCCCGAGGACAATGAACCATGGCACACCGTGGTAGGCGTTGTGGGAGCTGTCCGCCACGAACGGCTGGACGCAGAGACAAGAAAGAGCGTCTACCTTCCACATCAGCAGATTCCAGTCAACGGCTTGGCCCTCATTGTTCGCGCTGCGGGAACTCCAGAGAGTTTGACGACCGCGGTGCGCGGCAAGGTTCGTGAGATTGACCCCGACCTTCCGGTCAGGAACGTCATGACGATGGAAAACGTCGTGGCCGAATCCATCTGGCAACCGCGTATTTACACAATCTTATTTGGCGTCTTCGCCGTCGTTGCCCTGATCCTCGCCACCGTGGGCATCTACGGCGTGATGTCTTACACAGTAAGTACCAGGACGCGCGAGTTTGGTCTGCGGATGGCGCTCGGTGCGCAGTCTGGCCACCTGTTGCGTCTCATCCTGGGGCAGGGAATGCGGCTGGCTTTGATTGGTGTTGCAGCTGGGCTGCTGGGCGCCTTTGCTTTGACTCGGCTGATAAAGAACTTGTTGTTCGAAGTGAAAGCGACTGATCCGCTGACCTTTGCTCTCATTGCTGGCTTGCTGACTCTGGTGGCCTTGGCTGCGTGTTGGTTGCCGGCGCGACGGGCGACGAAAGTCGATCCGTTGATAGCGCTGCGGTACGAATAGTGGCACAGACTTCAGTCTGTGATTGATTAATTAACTTTCAAGTTGGAGAGAGGATAAGCCCTCTACACAGACTAAAGTCTGTGCTACGTCGAAAATGGAGACACGATGCACAAACTACTTCAAGACCTGCGCTATGCCCTTCGCACCCTGCTTAAGAAACCCGGTTTTGCCCTGATTGCCATTGTCACACTGGCTCTCGGCATTGGAGGGAGCACCGCGATCTTTACCGTTGTCGATGCAGCACTGCTGCGCGGACTGCCGTACAGA
>DASSCG010000335.1:0-10670 GCA_035697925.1 Pyrinomonadaceae bacterium | reverse complement strand
ATATGTCGGCGACGTGATCGATCACGGCCCGGTCCGCCACCGGTTCCGTACATTTCGCGCAATAGAAAACCGGTATCGAAACACCCCAAACTCGCTGGCGCGAGACGCACCAATCCGGCCGGCCCTTGAACATGTTGCGCATCCGCTCCTCACCCCAGGAAGGAAGCCACTGAACTCGTTCGATCTCTCTCAAAGCGGCATCCCGCAACGAAGTTGGCGCTGAGGAAGTTGAATCAGAAAAGTTGTCGGTGAAATTGGTGAGATCCCGCCCGTCTTCATCACGCTCCACTACTGGTCCGCCAGCCCGGTCCATTGAAATAAACCATTGAGGGGTAGCTCTGAAAATCACCGGGTTCTTGCAACGCCAACAATGCGGATAACGGTGTTCATAACTTTCGGTGAACAAAAGCACACCGCGCTCTTTCATAAATTCGACAATCCGCGGGTTGGCCGCAAAGACACTTTGACCGGCAAAATGCTCGACATCGGGAGTGAAATGTCCCGCGTTATCGACCGGACAGTAGATCTCAAGCCCGTATCGTTTCCCGATCACAAAGTCGTCATGACCGTGGCCAGGCGCTGTATGTACGCAACCTGTGCCGGCTTTACTGGTCACTTTCTTATCTCGCGCCTCTCGAACATCAAGTTCCACTTCGGCGTCTGCTTCTCCTCCGAGCGTTACGTGTTCTCCAACCATGAGAAGGGACTTGCGATCGAGCCAGGCGTGTCGACACTCCAACCGATCAAGTTTGACGCCCGGAAACCGTGCCAGGACTTTTGGTGCTACGCTGTCTCCGTTCCCATCGCGTTCTCCTAAATCGCATTTTGCCGTCACTGACTCGAGTAGTTCACTGGCGACGATGTAAACCTCATCGCCTTGCTCAAACGCCACATATTCAAAATCCGGATGTACGGCGATGCCGAGGTTGGCGGGCAACGTCCAGGGAGTGGTTGTCCAGATCAACACGAACACTTTGCGACCTGCCAGCGCTGGATCGATCAAAGAGGGATCGCTGCTCAAAGGAAACTTAACGTAGACCGAGGGGCTTGAGTGCTGGTGATACTCAACTTCGGCTTCCGCCAGCGCCGTTTGATCGTGAATGCACCAATAGACGGGACGGGCGCCTTTGTAAACGTAACCACGTTCAACAAAGCGTCCGAAGAGCCGCGCTGTTTCCGCTTCGTAGTGGTTCGACATCGTCAGATATGGGTTGTCCCATTCACCCAGAATCCCCAGTCGCTGGAAATCTCTTGTCTGACGTTTTAGGGCTTCGGACGCATGCTCCCGACAGGCGCGACGAATAGCCACTGCGGGCATGTTGGCTTTCTTCGCACCCAGCTTACGGTCAACGTATAGCTCGATTGGCAAGCCGTGGCAGTCGTAACCGGGGACATATGGCGCGTCAAAGCCCAACATGGTCCGCGATTTGACGATGAAATCCTTCAGGATTTTGTTAAGCGCGGTTCCCAGGTGGATGTCCGCATTTGCATAGGGAGGCCCGTCGTGGAGAACAAACTTCTCCGAGCACGACCGGTCTTTCCTAATCATCTCGTATAGACGAAGGTCAGACCATTTCTTTAAACGCGCCACTTCACTCTGCGCGAGATTGGCCTTCTGGGAAAAACCAGTCTTGGGCAGGTTGATTGTTTTTTTCAGATCAAGAGGGGTTTCAGTAGACATAATTACCGTTGTTACGAATCAACAATACTATCAGGAGAACTGCGCACGCGCCAAAATCAGTGAAAACCCGGTCGTGTCCCAAGGGCGTAGCCACTCCCGTACATCGGGAGCAAAACTGCCGTGAGAACCAGCATTGCCGATCGATTAACTAAAAACCCGAACCACGCTCGCGGATGAGGTGGTTCGGGTTCTTGCGAACTGCTGAGGCGTTTATCAGCCGATGAACATCTCATCCTCTCCGTAAATCTGATTAATGGGCTTCGGCGCGGGCGCGACCAGGACTTCGAGGCCGCGGCGGAAGCCCGCCATAATCGCGGCCAGCTCACGAGCTGGTTCGACGACCTTCGACTGAATAAAGTCAGTCGTAGAAGCAATCTGCCGGTGCGTATGGTCGATTGTGCGGCTGACAAGATCTACCTTGTCGCGAGCCTGAATCGCCCCTTCGCTGACTACCTGCCTCAACTCGCCTACTTCTGCCCGGACGATGGCCAACGACTCTGAGAAGTGCATCGTCGCCGTAGAGAGGTGGTTGGACATGACGTTGAATTGTTCAGCGATCTGTTTACCTTGCACCGCAATCTGTCGTCCTTGTTCGCTCATCACGGTAACTCGCTCGACGAGCGGCTCCAGCTTTTCTTCGAGCCGGTTAACCGACTTCGCCGCACGACTCACGAACACGGCAATTGCAACCATCGCAAACGCGATTACGATGAAGGAGACGGCGATCACCACCATCACCCAGAACATCGGGTCATTAGTATTAATCTGGAGAGCGAGAGTCATAATTCAATTTTTGATTTGCGCTTGTTGATTTTTGATTTGAAAGTCCTGATTACACACGATCGGAAATCAAAAATCTAAAATTGCAAATCTAATTTGTGGTTTCGTCGTATTTCGGGGCCGCGTCCATTCGTCCCGACAATTCATTCTTCCTTTTTTCTTCTTGATAGGCTCTCTTACCGGCGTCAATAGCCGCCGCTACAGTGCCAGTCTGACGAGACGCGCTTTCGCGGGCTGTGCGAGCGACTTCACCAACCTTCTCAGAGGCCGTTGAGTAAAGTTCCGCGGCGCGCTCACGAGTGGTTTCGTAGTATTCACCTGCGCGATCGCCAAGTTGTTGAGCAGCTTCGCGAGAACGATCAATGCCTTTTCTGGTGGCCTCAGCGATATCGCCGCGTAGTTCCTGTCCAGATTTTGGTGCAAAGAGGAGCGCCAGGATAGCTCCGATTCCGCCTCCTATTAAGAGGTACGTCAAACGAGCAGAGATATTGTCACCACTATCTCGCCGATAGTCATCGCTTCCCATGAGGGATTCCTTTCTTCAGAAGCGAAGCCGCAGGCTTCGCAAGTTAGATTGATTCTTGGAGAATTCCAGTGTTGGACTATAACAAATAGGGTTGAACGGGCGCAACAACAAGGCCCGAACAGGTACTGATGCAGTTACCGTCTGTGACTCCTAAACCGAATTGTTGTGATTCTTGTCGCCGTTGTAATGCTCGAGCTTTCGGTAGAGCGTCTTGCGGCCTATGCCCAACGCCCGTGCGGCATGCGACTTATCGCCCTGAGTGTAGTCGAGAGTGGCTTCAATGGCCTGGCGTTCGATTTCTTCCATCGACGAGGGCACGGTCACTTCAAATGTTGTCGTTCGCCCCTCGCTGGCTGCACTGGCGCGCTCGACCTTGATGCGATCGCGTTCCTCCAGCACTGTCTTGCTAATGGCTTCCGGAAGATCCTCAAGCTCGATTTGCCTTCCGGAAGCGATAATTACCGCGCGCTCGATCGCATTCTCGAGTTCACGCACATTCCCAGCCCACTGATAGGTCATCAGAGCTTGTAATGCATCCTTGGAGATGCCGGAGATGAAGCGTCCCGTCTTTTGTTTGTAGTGTTCCAAAAAGTGAATCACCAGCGGATGAATGTCTTCAGGACGTTCTCGTAGCGGCGGCAAGACTATTGGAAAAACGGACAAGCGGTAGTACAGATCGCGTCGAAACGTTCCCATCTCTGTCGCGCGCTCGAGGTCTACGTTTGAAGCTGCAATTACGCGCACGTCAGCCTTTAACACCTCGTTACTGCCCACGCGTGTGAATTCTCCGTCCTGCAATACGCGGAGGAGCCGTACCTGTGCGGACAAGCTCATCTCGCCCACTTCGTCCAGGAAGAGTGTGCCGCCGTTGGCTTCTTCGAATCTTCCTCGCCGCCTCGCACTGGCGTCAGTAAAAGCACCCTTCTCGTGACCGAACAATTCGGATTCAAGCAAGGCCTCAGGAATAGCGCCGCAGTTTAGTTTGACGTACGGATGGTTTTCGCGACCCGAGTTGTAGTGAATCAGATTTGCGAGTAATTCTTTACCTGTTCCCGACTCCCCCTGGATCAGCACCGTCGTTTGCGTGTCCGCGACACTCAGGGCCAATTCCATAGCGCGTCGAATCGCAGCAGTTTGCCCGATGATGCGATCCTCGCCGTAACGCTCATGTAAAGCGCTGCGCAAGTGCATCACTTCGGCGGAAAGCTGATCTCGTTCAAGTGCCGTGCCGATCTGATCAGCAATGCCTTCTACCAATGCGACTTCGTGATCCTGGAAGCCGGCACGCGCCTCGCTCCATACTAGGCCCAGCAGGCCAAACACCTGCCCGCCCACGCGCACAGGAGCCACCAACGCGGCGCGGCCGCCTAAAGTAGCGTTGAAGATAAGGCGAAAGGGGAAAGGTAGATCAGTATCAAGCAGGCGGAACGTCTTTCCCTGGGCCAGAACTTCCATGGCCGCGGGGAATTCGGTGACGTCGAGCGATTGTCCATGGGCGTCAATCAACCCCTGAACCGAATCCGTTGTCGCATGAGGCGCCGCTTTAAACGCTGCGAGACTGATCCGCCCTCCCTTGGGATCCAAAACACCAAGAGCCGAATAGTCAGCGCCGACGAGGGCGATGGCGCGTTGCAGAACCAGGGATGAAACCTCGCGAAAGTCGGACCGAGCGTTCAAGGCATTGGCGATTTCCAGGAGAGCACGCTTGGTTTCGGCCTCGCGTTCCTTATCCGTGTAGAGTCTCGTGTACTGATAGCCCACGGCTATTTGCCTTGCGACGGACTCCAGAAACGAAACCTCATCATCCAGCCAGGAGCGCAAGGAGCGCGTTGTATGCATACCAACCAGCCCCAGAACGTCGTCGCCCAGAACAACCGGCACGACGAGCAGCGAGCGCGTTCCCAGACTCGCGGCCAGAAACCGCACTTTTTGATCCAGACCCGGCCTGGAAGTGTCGTCAAGACGAATGGGTTTGGTGATATCCACGTGCTCGGAGAGCTGTTTGAGATCGAGCGGAATCACCGTATCAAGGCTCGACGGCACATCCGTTGAAGTTCGCCATTCATGACTGATTCGCAGTTCGCTCTCGGAAGTCAGTTGGATGACATCACAGCGATCCACATTCATCATTCGTCCTAGTTCAGAGACGATAACGTTCAAGAATCTGTCGAGATTTATAGTGGTCGGAAAAGCGAGAGCCAGGCGCGTAATAATCGACTCGCGCGCCTCATGCATCTTAATCTTGCGCTCGAGCGAGAGGGATTGTGCAGTATCAGACATCGTAGGCAATCGTAGAGCGGGTGCGAGACCTCAAGTAAATCCGGTCCGCAAAAACCGTGTCCCCGTACCGTGGCCTGGATCATAACGAACGGGCGATGAAGTTGCAAAGCAGGACTTCCCCGGCCTCACGCGATTGCAGGTTGGGAACGGGAGGTCGTTTTTCATATACCATTTGACATTTCTCATTCGTCATTTGCAAGAGCCTAAGCCAGAACTCATCCAAATGCTCTCGAAGCGCAACAACCGTGGGCTTCAGGGTATGGCGATGGCCCCAACTGAAGTCGCGCCGATCACTTGGTCGCCGAAATAGACGAATCCTCGAATGACAAATGAGAAGTGTCAAATGATAGATGGAAATGAACCCCTCCCCTGCAATTACCAGCCTGTATTGACCCCACATTGCATGCCCATGAGCCCGCCCGTATAATCGAGACCAGCGATCCATTCGCCCGACGGAGTAATTGGAAACTTATGCCCATATACGAGTTTGAATGTCAGAAATGTAAGGCCCATACCGAAGTCTTTCAGAAGATGAACGAGAAACAGCCCACCAAATGTGACAAGTGTGGTGGCCGCTTAGAAAAACTGGTTTCAGCTTCAGCCATTCAGTTCAAGGGATCAGGTTGGTACGTGACTGACTATGCCGGCAATGGCAGGAAAGCTGCCGAGAAGGCCGAGTCCGAAGCCTCTGGCAAGAGCGAAACTAAGGAATCGAAAAAGTCTGATAAGAAATCGAAGGATAGCTCCCCATCAAAGAAAACCTCCGAAAAAACTCCATCAACCAAAATCTGAACTGGTGATGGAAGTGTCTATTATTTTTGAATGATGTATTCGACGCTTCCCGGCAAACTCCCAACAACCCGACTCAAAAAAGGACGTAAGGGCCTAAAGGCTTTTACCTTGCTTACCGGCCTCCTGATTCTGACAGCGCTGTCCGGTCTGGTGTTAGGGCAGGCTGGTCGTCGTCAGCAGAGCACATCTACCCAGAGTGGCGTGCTCGTCAGCGTAGTCGTTAAGCGGGAGGATAAGTCATCGGCGAATGTAACTAGTAAGCAGCTCGCCGTTTATGACAATGGCGTCGAACAAACGATTAAGAACTTTACTCCCGATCCTTCTCCCGCCCGGATAGTTTTGTTAGTGGACAACTCGTTAACGCTCCGAGCAGACATTGATAAGCTTGAAGCTGCGACACGCGAGTTTGCTTACGAGATTTACGAAGGGGACCATTTACTAATCGTTGGTTACGATGAGCAAGCTGAAATCGTCGCGGACTGGACTGACGACGCCAAGGTCATTGAGACAGCACTGAAAGGTTTCAGGAAAAAAGGTCAGCCGCATCTGTTTGACGCTTTGAGTGCTGTGGTCCAGGAGGCTCTAATGCCTCTCGTCGGTCAGAAGCGCGCGATTGTCGTCATCAGTGATGGGCTTGATCGAGGCAGCAAGACAAGCTTTGAAAAGATTCTTTCGGATCTTCAAGCGAACGATATTACAGTCTACACAGTCCAGATTGCGGATCGCACTCGAGGCGCAATTCGTCGGGACGTGCCAAAGCCGCGGCAAGTGGTTGAGAAACTAGTCGAGGGCACCGGAGGGTTGGTCTTTCCCATAGAAGAGGCAACAGCGGCGGCCAAGGGCGTATGTGATGAGCTAAGAAAGAATCGTTACGTGCTGTCCTATGTACCTTCAAGTGTGCCGTATGGTGAACCGCGCCGATTGTTGGTGGTGGCCGATCAGGGCATTACCATCCGATCCAAGTCTATGCAACCGCCTAATTGAAGTAACGGCGACGCGGAGACGGGCGGCGACACGCTCAAGATTCTTTTTTCAACCGTTTTCCTCGGCAACGATCACTTATCACTCTTCCTCCGCGAGTAAACGTAGAACAAGACGGCAATGATGATTAGCACCAGGCTTTCCATAAAGAGGAAGAAGCGTGGAACGAAAGTTCCATCATCGTCGTGAGCGTCCTGGAATGCGATGAGAGTGCCGAGAGTAATACCTCCAGCTAACCAAATGAGTTGTCTCTTAGCATCCCACGCCATTGCTGTTTAGTCGCACTTTGCCGAGTCTAATAACTGCCCCCGCTTCGAACCGGCTGAACCTTAACGTTTATGTTTTCGTAACACCAGAAGCAGCGGTTTGATAGCCGGAGATCTTATGTACTGCCCACGATGCAGCCATGAACAGAGTTTGGATGAGATGCGTTTTTGCTCGCGGTGTGGTTTTCCGATGACGGGAGTGTCAATGCTGCTGGAAAACCCCGATATACTTAATCAACTTACCAGCGATAGCGCTAAGCAACCTGGTCAACGACATAAGATGATGAAGGAAAGCCTTTTCCTCGTACTCATCACCTGGGTGGTTGCCCTGGCAGGGACGCACTTCTGGGACCATGGTGGACCAGTTGAAACTGTGGCCAAGGTCGCGTCACTAATATTTTTCGTTTTGGGCCTCGTCGGACTGTTGCGGTTCTTGTTTGCATTTGTGTTTGTGAAAGATTCGGTCCAAACAACATCGCAGCCCCAAGTCGCAGTTGCTCGCAAATCAACCTTGACCGAACCTTCCACTCGCGCCGTATTGACGGAGGGCCAAGGTGTTCCGGTTACTGATTATCCCCCGAAGAGTAATACAAGAGAGATGGTGTCGCGGCCCAGCGTGACTGAGAATACTACGCGGCTACTGGAAGACCAGCAGGACTTTCCGGCGCCACGCAAGACTTAACCATTGAGTTGCTAAGAGTCGATGTTATCGTCGAACCACAAAAGCCTACAGCAAGCCAGACAACCAATGCATGATGTTGAGCGCTAGTTGGCGATTATCGCTTCCAGGCATGTTCATTCCCATGCGACGTTTCTCCGAACCAGCCAACTGTGCCGACATCATAGCTGCCTCCCCCAAAACGACCACGCGGCCCTTGCCAAACTTGAAGGCGATTCCCTGCGCACGTCCGGCCGCCGAAACCGAAGTTTCCGCTTCCCGATTTGGAGTGTCCTTGGCAGTTGGGGACAACAACAACAGTATCGAGCTGCCTTCCGGTCCTTTTAACGATTGACCCGTAAACGTAATCACCTGATTGATTCTTTCAGCCTCGTTGCGTCCGTTAGTGATTGCATGGTCCAACAAACGTTTGTTTTCACGAGAGAAGACCAAAGTCGAAGTGCTGCCTGAATCTTTGAAGTACCCCTCCGGATCCAGGGTATAGCCCTTACTCATTTCAACACCAAAACGCTTACCGAGGTTTTCAGCCGCGCCGCCAAACGGAGCATGGTCGGCAATCAAGAGCAGCGAGCCGCCGCCTTTTACCCATTCGCGCACGACATCACATTCTTCGTCCGTGAATGCGGGGCTATCCGCTCCCTGGTCGTCCATGTCCTCGGCGCCCAACGCGTTGGCAATTATGAGAATTTTGAAAGTGCTTAGGGACGGTTTGGCAAACGGTTTCCGGCCGGGCACAACGTTGTAACCGTCGCTGCTTATGAGATCGACAAAAGGCTTATAGCGACCAGTGGTCGTATGAAAGTTGTTATGAGCCTCGTCAAAAACTACCCGAGGGTAATTCTTTGTGAAAGCAGGCTTAGCTACAGAGGTGTTGAACTCAGGATCCGCACTCTGTTGACCAGATACAATTCCTGTCATTAAGAGAATACTAAGAGTCGCGCCGAGAAACAGTTTTTTCATTTTTGATTTTTACCTACTGGTAAGGTTCCTCAGGCGTTCCGCTGCAAGCAGCAGCGTCTCGTCTTTTTTGCAAAAACAGAATCTAACCTGTTGTGCACCGCGCTCTGAGACGCTGTAAAAGCTCGATCCGGGAACACAGGCGACGCCCACTTCTCGAATAAGGTGGCGGGTGAACTCGACATCGTCGGCGAAACCAAATTTAGAGATGTCGGTCATAATGTAATAAGCGCCATCGGGCGTGAAGGTCCTGAACCCGGCATTCTCCAAAACCGGAAGCAGGAGATCTCTACGCCGTTGATACTCGAGCTGCAGTTTTGCGTAATAATCTGGCGGTAGCGATAGTGCGTAAGCTCCTGCCGCTTGTAAGGGGGCCGCAGCGCCGACGGTTAGAAAATCGTGCACCTTACGAATCGCACTGGTGATCCTAGGCGGTGCGATGCAATAGCCCACTCTCCAGCCAGTAACGGAGTAAGTCTTGGACATTGAGTTGACGATCACGGTGCGTTCACGCATGCCGGGAATTTGGGCCATCGAAATATGTTGGATCTCTGCGCCCTCCCGTGGGTAGATAATGTGTTCGTAGATCTCATCCGTAAAGCACAGAGCGTCAAACTCCTGGCACAGACTGCCGATAAATTCCATCTCGTCGCGCGTAAAGACCTTACCCGTTGGATTATTAGGGTTGCAGACAATGATTGCTTTGGTTCGAGAGTTGAAAGCCGCACGCAATTCATCTCTATCAAAGTTCCAATCAGGGGCAGTCAAAGGTACATAGCGCGGACGAGCATCGGAGAGAATCGCATCAGGAGCATAGTTTTCGTAGTAAGGCTCGAAGACGACAACCTCTTCCCCTGGATCCACGGTGGCCATCATCGCGGCGATCATTCCTTCAGTTGAGCCGCAAGTTACTGTCAACTCTGTTTCAGGATCGACATCCAAACCCAAGTACCATTTCGTTTTTGCGGCGATTGCCTCGCGAAAGTCCCGCGCTCCCCAAGTGATTGCGTATTGATTGATGTCGTCGGCGATGGCTTGCATTGCTACGCGCTTGATGTCCTCAGGCGCGGCAAAGTCGGGAAAGCCCTGCGACAGGTTCACCGCGCCGTGCTTGAGCGCCTCGCGAGTCATCTCGCGAATAACCGATTCAGTGAAGAGACTGGCCTTCTGCGAAACGTGGCGGTGGGCTGACGGGGCTGGAGTTGTCATGCTCTTGGATTGACTCAATTAAAAGGAGATAACACTCTGAACGGAGCAAAGATGCTCTCATAGATAAGGGAGCAGTTCAAGAACGATTCAGTTATCAGTTATCATTTTCCATTTCTCACTTGTCATTGCAGGACCTGAGCTCGCTGCGGACCAGACATCTGAGATGGCAAATGAGAAATGGGAAATGACAAACGATAAATGACTGACCTTCCTAACCTCCGAATCGCGGCGGCCTCAAGAGGTTCAGCAAGAGTGCAAATTAACTAAACTGGATTACGCTATGGAATGATTTCAACTCCGGCGTCATCGCGTTTGAGTTGTTCGATTATGGAGCGTATTGCGGGAGCTAGGCTGCCGTTTGGAGCCAGGGCGAGGTACTTTTCATACGCCTCAATAGCTTCTTTAAACTTTTGTTGACGCTCGTAGGCAGCGCCGAGCAGTTGATAAATGACGGGTTCGGAATCCATAAGTTGGTCCAGAGCTTTTCGGTATTCGGCAATAGCTTCGGCGAACTGTCCC
>DASSCG010000334.1:0-3072 GCA_035697925.1 Pyrinomonadaceae bacterium | reverse complement strand
GCAGGAGGTCCGGCACGATGGAATTAAAGTGAGCTACATCATGCCCGGTTCAGTAAATACTGAGTTCGGTGGCGACGATCCTAGCCCAGAAAAGAGCTGGCAACTCCAACCAAAGGATGTAGCCCGCGTTGTTCTCGATCTACTGCATCATGACGATCGCAGTCTACCCAGCCGCGTTGAGATCCGGCCCACCCGACCACCGAAAAAATAGGATGCGAGCAGTCGTTCAGCGCGTCACTCGGGCCAGCATTACCGTTGAATCCGAAACCATTGGCGCGATTGGTGCGGGTTTGGTTGTGTTGTTAGGTGTGGCGCGTGATGATACAGAAAAAGACGCGGAGTATCTGGCTGAGAAGATTGCCGCGTTGCGCGTTTTTGACGACGCCGAAGGCCGTATGAATCTCTCGGTAAAGGACGTTGGTGGCGCGCTCCTTGTAATTTCGCAGTTCACACTTTACGGAGATGTCCGGCGTGGCTTGCGGCCGTCATGGATTGAGGCAGCAGGCCCCGAATTGGCGGAGCCTTTGTATGAATTCTTTGTCAAACGTGCCAGAGCCGATATCAGTGAGGTTGCTACTGGCCGCTTTCGAAGCATGATGCAGGTTGAACTGGTCAACGATGGTCCGGTTACGATCCTGCTGGATAGTCGCAGAGTGTTTTGATTAGGTGTACTAAATCATATCCTCATCTGTCTTCGATCTCTGATCCAACTCAAATCGATCTCGATCGCGGCGCTCAATCTTATCGATAAACTCCAGTTCTTCGTTGTCTTCAAAGCTCACGCCCAGCGCTTGCGCATTCTCTTCAACCATTGATTGATCCGGCGTAGGATTGTCGCCGGCAACAGTTTCAGATCCACTCTCGTTTACATCTTCCCAGGAAGCATCCAGGTCACCGCCGGCGTCTCTTGGGGAAGCGGCTGTATT
This sequence comes from Pyrinomonadaceae bacterium, assembly GCA_035697925.1. GTDB lineage: Bacteria > Acidobacteriota > Blastocatellia > Pyrinomonadales > Pyrinomonadaceae > PSRF01. Next base: position 2,146 of record DASSCG010000334.1, on the reverse strand, counting down.
ATTTCGCAGCCGATGGGCCAATAGCTCGGGATCTTTGGGTGCGCGTAAGATTTCCTCCTCCATGAACTCTTCAATCTCCGGATTTGGAACGTAGTCTGGATTATTGCTTAAGTATTCGAAGCCTTCAGCAGGTTTCTTCGTCATGTCGCTCTCCTAAAATCCCTACCGCCTTTTACGCCAGTAGAAACTGATTCCGAGATGAGACACATCGTTTCTCATCCGGGAGATCTAATCCGAGTTAAGGGGGAATTCCTTGGGGCTGACTATAGCAAACGTCCTAATTCGCGGCAACAACCCGCTCAGGACAAATTCGCCAGTATCAGGCACGACAGTTGGACGCAATGAAAGCAATCCCCGAAGCCTACTGTTGGGAAGAAACAAAATTCTTCGTAATCGTTTGTGTTATTTAATGGATATTTGGTGAATCGACCTCTTAAGCTGTTCTAAAAGAACGCCTTGCTTGACGATTGCACTGTCGGACTTTACACTGAACTTTGCCACTACAACGTCAAATTAATGCGCTTGCTCAACCTAATAACCGTAAGCGCAAAGTCTCTCCCATGATCGATAAACTCTTAGAGACCTATGCCAAATAGCCCCTTTAATTCGCTTCAATCTTTCAGCCCTCGCCCCGGTGTCACTGCTAAGTTTTATTCGTTACCGCAGCTCCAAAAGGAAAATGTAGGTCCGATTGCGAAGCTTCCGGTGAGTATCAGAATTGTTCTCGAATCCGTGCTGCGCAACATGGATGGAAAACGAATCACTGAGGACGACATCAGGGCACTAGCTAACTGGGAGCCCAATGGCCAGCGCACCGAAGAGATTCCTTTTGTTGTAGCGAGAGTACTCTTGCAAGACTTCACTGGAGTGCCTCTGCTTGTGGACCTTGCGGCCATGCGTTCAGCGGTCGCGCGGTTAAAAAAGAATACCGCCGTTATTGAACCTCTCGTTCCTGTCGATCTGGTTATCGACCACTCTGTTCAGGTGGACTTTTCCAGCACAAAAGACGCGTTTGAGAAGAATATGACGATGGAGTTCAAGCGTAACAATTCCCGCTACCAGTTTTTGAAATGGGGCACTCAAGCCTTCGATGGTTTTGGTGTGATTCCACCGGGAATTGGTATTTGTCACCAGGTGAATCTTGAGTACCTCGCCAAGAACGTTTGGGAAAAGCACGACGTCTATTATCCGGATACATTGGTGGGGACTGATTCCCACACGACCATGATTAATGGATTGGGGATTGTGGGCTGGGGCGTCGGTGGAATAGAAGCCGAAGCAGCGATGCTGGGCCAACCGGTCTACTTCCTGACTCCTGATGTTGTGGGAGTTTGTCTGAGCGGTAGTTTGCGCGAGGGAGTTACGGCCACTGACCTGGTGTTGCGAGTCACGGAGATGCTACGCAAGGCAAAGGTAGTGGGAAAATTTGTCGAGTTCCATGGGGACGGCGCTGCGAGTCTCTCGGTAACCGATCGCGCGACGATAGCGAACATGGCACCGGAATATGGAGCCACCATGGGCTTCTTTCCGATCGACGAAGAGACTTGCCTCTATCTGCAAGCTACAGGTCGTGACCCAGAGCACGTTGATGCGGTGAGAAGCTATTACACCGCGCAAGGAATGTTCGGAATCCCTCGTAAGGGTGACTGCGAATACAGTGTTCTGCTTGAGTTAGACCTCGGAGAAATTAGGCCCAGTGTAGCTGGTCCAAAGCGTCCTCAAGATCGAATCGAGTTACCAGAGTTGAAGGATCAGTTCATAAGCCTGTTGCAAAAGCCTACGTCTGAGGGCGGGTACGGAAAATCTGAAGCTGAAAGCAACGCGCGCTATTTTACCAAGATTGGCGTTCCGGGCCTTGCCAGGGCGGCAATAGCAGGCGGCGGCAGACAGGAAGCACATAGCGTCCCCAGCTCCGTAGGCGGTGATCTCACGCGAATAAACACCAGCGCCTGGTCCGAGACTGAGATGGTCAACAATCGGCCCACGCCCGACCGCCTCGAAGAAGTTCATCCTGAGGAATTTCCGCATGCCGAAATCGATCTGGGCCATGGCGATGTTTTAATCGCGGCGATCACTTCCTGCACCAACACTTCGAATCCAAGTGTAATGTTGGCGGCCGGCTTGCTGGCCAAGAAAGCTGTTGAGC
>DASSCG010000333.1:0-7380 GCA_035697925.1 Pyrinomonadaceae bacterium | reverse complement strand
TGAAGACACTCGAGCGCGCACTTCCCGGAGGCCTGCCCGGAAAATTTACCGCTCCCCTCCGCAATGCGAAGAAGTTCGCACGCAGCGCCGCATTGGATTTTGAAGACCGCTATCTTGGTTACGGCACGTATTTTACGGACGCGCTCAAACGGCAGATTTACACCGGAGAGATCCGGGCAGCCACGCAGGAGATGGACGCTTACGCCGCCCATCGGCGCTACTTCGCTCGAGTGCAAAACGCCGCGCCGCTTAATCGCCTCCTCTATGTCGATCTAAAAACATTCTTGCCATGTCTGAATTTGATCACTACGGATAAGACTTCGATGGCTGCGAATCTGGAAGTGCGGGTTCCGTTCCTAAATCGGCGAATGATTGAACTGACGGCCCACATGCCGCCCGGACTAAAGCTTCGTGGCTTCAAACGTAAATACGCTCTGAAACGAGCGCTGGAAAAACTCTTGCCGCACGAGATTGTCTGGCGTAAGAAGGCTGGTTTCGGAGCTCCGATCCGCTCCTGGTTGCGCGGGCCATTACGCCCGTTGGTTGCGGACCTGTTGTCTGAGGACACAGTAAAACGCCGAGGACTCTTTCGCCCTGGTGAGGTGAGGAGAATTGTGAACGCTAATCTGTCTGGCCGAGAGGACTACAACCTTCAGGTCTTTCAATTGCTGAACCTGGAACTCTGGCACCGTCAATTTATTGATTAGGTGCCCTGAAGCGATATTTTTTGGGATTGGTCTCAATTGCTCAGCGTTGAAAGGGTTGGAATATGTTGCCGGGTCAAAATGTTGACAATGCCTTCTGGTCCGACTTAATCTGCTTTCATGGCCCAGGCACTGGGCTAATATCCTTCAAGCCTCTCTCACGGGCTTCAAATTGTTTCTTCAATGGCAACGCTGAAAGAGTCGACAAGCTCGACGACAAATTAGATCGCGATGACGGAGTCTGTTAACGGGACGGTTAAAGGTGGCGCGCACGATCCTGCGAGGGTTTTGCTGGTAGAGGACGATAATGCGTTGCGACGTTACGCCGAAATCACTTTGCAGCGGGCAGGTTACGATGTTCTGTCAGCCGCCGATGGCCTTGAGGCTATGAAGATAGCGTTGACGGCGTCTGTAGATATTGTGATAACCGATGCCATGATGCCGAATCTGAGCGGTCACGAGCTCTGCAGGTTTCTGCGTAACAGCCCGCAGCTTTCTCACATCCCGATTATTATTTTGAGCGGTATGGATCGGAAAGAAGGCAGCGTCGAGGAGGAATACGCCGACGCTCTGTTTTCGAAACCCGTGTCTGCAGAAGATCTCACGAACTGCGTCGCTGAACTGCTGCTAGCGCGAAAATAGAACCCGATTTGTCTTGTCCCTGAAAGGGACGTAGTTAATAGTCGGGGCAACGCCCCCGGAAAACTCCGAACGGAAACGCAGCGCTCATTGCGCCCCTTCAGGGCGCAGATCTTTATTTGCAATCGATCCAGGGGCGGCGCGCAAAGCCGCTTGCCCCTGCTACCTTATGCCGCGCCTTCGGCGGTACTTGAAGAGTTCTTCGTCCTCATCAAATAAAAAACGCGGCAGCCAGTTATTACTGACTACCGCGTTCTACTGTTACTCGAACTGATCTAGGCTGTCTTAGCGCTAGTGGTTCCGATCAACTCGTCGAGCGGCGTGTACTTTAATCCTTGTGAGGCTGCCACGCCATCGTAGGTACAGTGCCCAGCATATGTGTTGACACCCTCTTTCAATCCCAGGTCACTGCCGATCGCCTCAAAGAATCCTCGGTTTGCAAGTCGCAGTGCGTAGGGAAGCGTTGCATTGGTGAGCGCAAAGGTCGATGTGCGCGGTACCGCGCCCGGCATGTTGGCGACGCAGTAGTGAAGCACTCCCTCAACGTAATAAGTCGGATCTGAATGCGTGGTTGGACGCGTTGTCTCAATACAGCCACCCTGATCCACGGCCACGTCGACGATTACGGCGCCGTTTGGAACATCCTTCAGCATGCTGCGAGTAACCAATCTGGGCGCTGAGGCGCCTGGCACTAAGACTGCGCCCACGATCAGATCGGCTTGCGATACAGCATCGTGAATCATGTAGGCGCTGGATGCGAGGGTAGAGATTTTGGAGAGAAATATATCGTCGAGTTCGCGCAAACGGTCGAGGTTGTTGTCGATTATGGTTACGTGTGCGCCCATACCCACGGCAATCTTGGCGGCATTTGTGCCAACCACCCCACCGCCAATAATCACCACGCGAGCTGCGGGCACACCTGGAACACCGCCCAGCAGGATTCCGCGCCCGCCACTCATCTTTTCCAGATAGTGCGCTCCGACTTGAATTGCCATTCGGCCAGCGACTTCTGACATGGGCGTCAACAACGGCAAGCCACCGCGACGGTCAGTAATCGTCTCGTAGGCAATGCCGGTCACTTTTCGTTTGAGGAGTTCTTCCGTGAGCGGTTTATCCGGTGCCAAATGAAGGTACGTAAAGAGCAGCTGGCCTTCCCGCATTCGGGGGTACTCAGGCTTGATCGGCTCTTTCACTTTCACAATCATCTCACCCTGGGCCCAAACATCGTCTGCGGATCCCAGGATCTGCGCGCCCGCTTTTTCATAAAGGCCATCTTCAAAGCCGGAGCCGTCGCCGGCGGTCCGCTCCACAATCACTTTGTGTCCGGCGTCGGTTAAGGCTCGGACACCCGCGGGTGTTAGTCCCACACGGTACTCGTTGTCTTTGATCTCTTTCGGCAAGCCAACAATCACTGGTTTGACTCCATGGATCAGATTTAAAGAATAGAGCTGATGATTGTTTCTTACAGCTTTACTTCATCAATTTGAGCTCGCTGAAGCTTTCCGCTGTAATCAACGTAGATGGATTTCCACTCTGAGAAGATATCAAGAACCTGCGTTCCCGCTTCGCGATGTCCATTTCCAGTGGCCTTGGTTCCACCAAACGGCAGGTGGACTTCAGCGCCAATAGTGGACGCATTGACGTAGCAAATTCCTGTGTACATCTCATTCATTGCATGGAACGCTCGGTTTACGTCGCGTGTGTAGATGGCGGCGGACAAACCGTACCTGACTCCATTGGCGATCTTGACGGCGTCTTGCAGCGAGTTGGCGGGGATGACTGAGGTAACTGGTCCAAAGATCTCTTCCTGGGCAATACGCATGTCAGGGGCGACGTCGGTGAAAACGGTCGGCTCGATGAAGTAGCCATTCGCATAGTCGCCGCGAGTCAGACGCTTACCACCGCAGGCTAGTGTGGCGCCATCTTCATTCTGGCCGATGTCGATGTAACCCATGATCTTTTCGACCGCAGCGGCATTGATTACAGGACCAACATCAGTCTTCGGGTCGGCACCATTTCCGACTCTAAGGTCCTCGGTTTGTTCCACTAGCTTCTGGGCGAACTTCTTGTAGATTTTTTTGTGAACGATCAGTCGAGATGAGGCAGTGCAGCGTTGGCCCGACGTCCCAAACGCGCCCCAGATCGCGCCCTCGATCGCCAGATCGATGTCGGCGTCATCCATGACGATGATTGCATTCTTTCCACCCATCTCGAGAGAGCAGATCGCATTGCGTTCGGCACAGGCAGAAGCGACCAGGCGTCCGGTCTCTGTCGAGCCAGTGAACGAGATAAGTCGCAGAGCCGGGTGATTTGTCATTGCGGAACCAGCAGGCTCGCCATAGCCAGTGACGAGATTCACCACCCCAGGAGGAATGCCGGCCTCTTCACAAGCCTTCACCAGGTTGTACGTTGAAAGGGGAGTGTCTTCAGCTGGTTTGAGCACCACTGTGTTGCCACAGACAAGCGCGGGAATTAGTTTCCAGGATGGAATAGCCATCGGAAAATTCCACGGAGTAATCAGGCCGCACAGTCCTACCGGTTGGCGCACACACATCGCAAACTTGTCGGGCATCTCGGCTGGTGTGGTAAAGCCATGGAGTCGCCGGCCCTCGCCTGCTGTGTAGTAAGTGCAATCGATAGCTTCCTGAACATCTCCGCCGGCTTCTTTCAAAACCTTCCCCATCTCACGGGTCATGTCGGCGGTAAAGGTTTCCTTGTTCCGAATGAGAATCTCACCCAGCCGAAAAAGAACTTCGGCACGACGCGGTGCCGGGGTATGTCGCCAGCGATCAAAGGCTTCCTGGGCGGCATTAACCGCGGCGTTTACGTCAGCGCTGGTGGAAAGTGGAAAACGGCCGATGGTGTCGCGAGTGTCAGCAGGATTGACGTTTTCGAATACTTCACCGGATTCGCTGGGAATCCATTTCCCGCCGATGTAGTTGTTATAGGTCTTGACGGAGGAGCGGGGCGCACTTCGCCCGTTTTGTTTTCGGGAGGTTTTTACGAGAGCCTTTTTTGCTTGAGCCATAAGTCGGGTTCCGAGTTCTGAGTTTCGAGTCCCGAGTTAGGCTTCTCAACTCGAAACCTTGAAAACTCGAAACCCGAAACATCTTATTGGTAAGTGAACTGGACTATTCGCTGGGTCACACGATCGGCGTCTCTTTGATAACGCGAGACGTTCAAAACGATTGGATCGCCGGGTTTGAGTCCGTTCAATACTCGCTGGAAGTCAGCGAGAGTGGTAACCGGAATGCGATTGATGCGGGTGATTACGTCGCCCTCACTTAAAGCCGGATTTCCACCGGGCAATCGCACATCCGCCGCCAATCCGTTGGGATCGACATTTTTAACGTACAAACCTCGGACTCCGGTCAGGTGTTTTTCTGCAACCAGCTGCTGGGTGATCTCAGCGAGCGTGATTCCCAGCTGAGGCCCGTTGCCTTTCGCTTCAGGCTCTTTCTTCTTTCCATTCGGATCTTCGGCTGTAGCTATGATCTGAGGAGGCGGTCTCTCACCTAGCACCACATTTGCGGTGTGTTTTTCAAGTTTGCCATCAACATCGCGCAGATACGTCAACGACACTGACTGACCCACGGGACTACTGGCAACTTTTTGAATTAAGTCCTGAGCGTTGATGACCGGCTGTCCACCAAACTCGACGATAATGTCGTTTGACTGTAATCCGGCTTTTGCTGCTGGAGTTAACTGTCCGTCTTTTGTCTGGGTCACATCCATTACGATTGCGCCCTTCGCTTCGGGAAGACCGTAGACACGCGCAAACTCGTCCTTTACCGAGTCGAGCGTGATCCCGAGGAAGCCGCGTCGCACTTTCCCCTGGGCCACAAGTTGCCGATAGACAAAGTTGGCTTCGTTAGCCGGAAGCGCGAACCCGATGCCGTTGTAGTCGCCAGTGGAGGTCGCGATCTGCGAGTTCACGCCAATGACCTCGCCTCGCATATTTACCAGCGGGCCGCCACTGTTACCGCGATTAATCGCCGCATCGGTTTGCAGGAAGCGCTGGAAACTTGTGAAGTAAGGCGTCTCTCTCTCTTTCTTGGAGATAATGCCGGCAGTAACGGTTTGATCCAGTCCGAAGGGGGAACCCATTGCGAGTACCCAGTCTCCCACTTCTGCGGAATTCGAATCTCCGAGGGTGACGGTCGGCAAATCCTGTGTCGCGTCAATCTTGATTACCGCTACGTCTGTCTCTTCATCGATACCTACAATTTTTCCACGAAACTTTTCGCCGGATTTTAATCCGACGGTAATTCTAGTAGCGCCTTCAATGACGTGTTCGTTAGTTAGGATGTAACCTTTGGGGCTAACGATGAATCCACTGCCAACGCCACGAGATGGCCTCCGCGCCTGGCGACGAAACATATCAAGCAGAGGATTGTTCGTAGCCTGGTCCTCTTTCTCAGGGTCATCCTTATCCGCAGTCTCGGGGGCAGCAGTCATCGTTTCGATGTTTACTACTGCAGGCTCAACGCGCCGGGCAATCTCCGCGAATGAAGCAGACAAAGCCTCAGGCGCCCGCGCTATCTGCGCTTCATTTTGGGCCACCGTCGGTCGACCGGAAAGCATGGCGCCGATGCCAATTCCCGCGACTAAGCAAGCGATTGCTAAAGCGGCAATCCACACGCGCAACTTTCGCAAAATAGCTGACTCTTGAACTGTAGTTTGGTCTTTAGGAAGATCGAACATAAACCCACCGCCTTTGGGAAAACCGAAATCAGGTGCCCGAGAATGACACCAGCAACTGGGCACCGTCGGGCACTATTGGAGAGCACAGAGTATAGCTAATGGCGAAGCTGGGGGCAAAAGAAAGGAGGAGGGAGGAGGCAGACGGCAGGAGCAGGAGGCAGGCAGGAGGCATAGCGCTGGTTGCTATCATAAACAGCTGCTGCGTCCGCTCCTGCCGCCTGCTCCTGCCTCCTGCCTCCTCCCTCACGGCCTCAGAAGGACTTTCAACACACCCTTCGTGGCAGCTCGCTCCATTGCCCGAACACCCTCTCTCAGCGGGTATTCCTCATTTATCAGGCTATCCACGTCGATAGCCCCCTTTTTCAGCAGATCAAGCGCCGGAGCCAGCCGTCCGCAACGCGATCCAATAATGCTGATTTCATCCACCACCACAGTTGCCGCATTTATCTCCGTAGCGCCATGAAAAGTAGACTTCAAAACCAGAATGCCCCTCGGCCGTAAAAGATCGATCGCGGTACTAAAAGCCGATGCCGATCCCGACGCTTCGACTATGACATCAAACTCTCGCTTCCTCTTACTTGTATTTTTGACAGTAGTGGTTTCGATTCCGCGACGCTCAGCAATCCGAAGTTTTTGAGTGTGCTTGCCAATGAGCACCACAGGAGCGCCCGTTAACGCCAACGCCTGTGCACAGAGCAATCCCAGTTTGCCATCCCCAATGACGGCCACATTCATCTCTTTAGTAATCGGCACACGCTCGAGAATGCCCCAGGCGGCGGCGAGAGGCTCAGCGAACACCGCATGCTCGTCAACTATCTGGTCCGGTACCGGCAGGAGATTGACGAGAGGAAGTCTCAGGAACTCGGCATGGGCTCCATCGCGCCCCAGGATTCCCAACACAGTCCGTTTTGCGCAGTGGCGAGGATCATTCGCTCGACAAAGTTCACAGTCACCGCAGCCGGCGTTGATTTCACCTACTACTCTTTGACCGACTAATTTTCCATCGGGCGAATCTTCGACTACACCGACGAACTCGTGACCGATGGTTCCACTGAAGTTTGCATAACCACGCGTTATCTCGAGATCGGTATTGCAGATTCCCGAAAGTAGAACTCGCACCAATGCTTCCTGCCCTCGCTCAGGCAAGTCAATTTCACGCAAGGTTAATTTCTTTTTGTCGACTCGGAGGGCTTTCATTTTGAAATGGTCGGTTGTCACTTGTCCGTGGTCAGTTGTCCGGGTTCAGTTGTCCGTGGGCAGTTGTCATTAGTCCCTGGACGCCGATTTAAAAACCAAACCAAATCCAAAGGCCAAGGATCAACTGACAACTGAC